>NZ_JAMXXO010000018.1:0-68849 GCF_024129115.1 Acinetobacter lwoffii | reverse complement strand
TCCCTTCCCGAACTCAGAAGTGAAACCTCTTAGCGCTGATGGTAGTGTGGGGTTACCCATGTGAGAGTAAGTCATCGCCAGCTCATTATTCAAAACACCCCCTTCGTTAGAAGGGGGTGTTTTTTTGTGCATGGAGTAATTGTCTTGACGATTCGGTATTCATATAAAGTTAACTTTATACAGTGTCCAATATTAAGCTAGAGCGATAATTAACCTTGAGTAAGGATTGGATTGCTTAACTTTTTTCTTGCAATGCATCAAACTGACGTCGAGCATGTTTAAAGGCAGTTCTAAGACCCTCTTCCAGCGTAGGATGATAAAAAGGTTTCTTTAGGATCTGGTGAATATCTTGATCTGCATCAATCATCCAGGCTAATAAATGGGCCAGATGTTCTGCCTGTGAACAGAAGAGTTCTGCACCAAGTAATTTACCTGAGTTTTTATCAATATAAACTTCTACTCCGCCTGTGTTTTCCGCTAGGACTAGCGCACGTCCTTGGTTTTCGTAAGAGACGAATCCTCGAATAAAGTTGACTTGTTGATCTTCTAGTTGCTTAAAGCTTTTTCCGACAATCGCCATTTCAGGATGACAAAATACAATAGCTAATGGTGTTAAAGCAGTAATAGGTTTTACATTCGGATAATTCACACAGTTATGAACTACCTGTTTGCCGGCATGCGCGGCTTCATGTTGAATGGGTGCATCAGGCGCAGCATCACCGACTATAAATATAGGTAGATTCGCAAGTTGTTTGGTTTTTTTATCGATAGGAAGGTTTTTGATGTCCTTGAATATTGAATTGAGTTGATCTAGACCTAAACGATCTATATTGCTTTGCCGACCTGTAGCACCTAAGACATATTCAACTTCAATACTCTTAGTCTGATCATTTTCTGTAAAGTTAATCTTTATTTTATCAGCTTGGATCTCAATCTCATCTGGTAAGGTTTTAAATTTGATATTGAGCTCTTTGCTGAATTGCTCTTGCGCCAGTTTTTGTAAGATTGGGCTAGTTAAAGCACCTAATTTTTGACTACGCGCAAACATTGTGGTTTGTACACCCAGGCGTTGCATGGCTTGAGCTAATTCAATTGCAATGATGCCACTCCCGATCACTGCTAAAGACTTAGGTAATTGGGAAAATTCAAATATTTCATTGGAAGTGATGAATTTGTCTTTTAATTTTTGCTTTAGAGTTTCATCAATATTGGGGCGTGAGCCTACAGCAACAATAAAGCTTTTGGCCTGATAAGATTGTCCATTGACTTCAACTGTATGCGCATCAATAAACTTTGCATGCCCAGAAACTTTATGTGAAGTTTCCCATTGATCTACGCCTTTTAAGGTTGCGCGAATGAAACGTTCTCTAAGGATATGCATACCTTGCATGACACCAGAAGTATCTACTACAGCATCATATTGTAAAGCGAGGTTGTTTGCGGATTGAATGTCATGCATACGATTTGCAGATGAGATCAGCAGTTTACTTGGCATACAGCCCACACGTGCACAGGTGGTATCCCATGGGCCATCATTAATAATTAAAATATTCTGGGTGTGTTTAATGGCTTTATTATAAGCACTGATTCCTGCAGTGCCTGCGCCAATTATAATGAGGTCGTACATAGAATGATTACCAAGTCTCAAAACATAATTATTTCCTATTTATGGTTTACAATGTTTCTGGTGTAAATTATGTAACTAGATTGCTTATTTTTGCTAATTTGAGTAAATTTTGTGTAAAACCCAGAAGCCTTATTATTGGCGACTTAATTATTATATCGAGCAGGACAAATCATGAGTTTTTTAATAAGTTTAAAAAATCTAGGGGTAAATGCAACAGTTTTAGCAACATCGATTTCTTTGGTTGCATGTGGGGGGGGGGGGAGCGATGGTTATTACAATAATGATTCTCCATCTGATGGTACAGGTGGTAATACACAGGATAATACGTCTGAAAATAATACTGCACAGATTGTAGACAGTGTTGCAATTGATTCAATTAGTGATGCTGAAGGTAATCCAATCACTAAAGTAAATGATGGTTCAGTCGTTGAGTTTTCTGTTCAAATTTTAAATAAAGACAAAGGTGGTATCGAAGGCAAGAGCGTAACTCTTTCTATTGCTGATGCTGAAAAACTAAATGTTACAAGTGAAAATTCTACAGTCACGACGACTACTGGCGGTTATGCAACATTTAAGCTCAATATTCCTAAAATCGCAAACGAAAATGGAAAGGTTCAACTGACTACGACAGTAGCAGGTACAACGATTCAGCAAACACATACTTTAAATATTTTTAAAACCAGCCAAATGCAGAGTGAATATGAAATTAAGGCTCAGCAAGGTATCGTTTTAAATCTTCCAAATGGTTCAGCTACAATAGCAGCGACTGTAACTGATAAGAATGGTGGTGTAAAAGCTGGCCAAGATGTTACTTTGTCCTTACCTTCTAATATGTTGGGTAAATTTTCTATTATCTCAGGTTCGAATGTTCCAACAAATGAACAAGGTCAAGCTGAATTTACGATCAAAGCAAATACGGATCTTACAGCGGATGAAATTAAGCAATTAACAGCAACTTCGGGAGAGCTCGTATTTACTTTGGTTGATGAGCATAAGGCTCAAAAAACAGTTAAAGGTGCGATTACATTTAAGGAAGTCTCTCAAGTCGTACAAAAACTTGAAATTATTAAAGAAGATAAACCTGTAGTTGCACAGGGTGGTAAATCAGTTATTAAAGTTCGTGCTAAAAATAGTAACGACATTCCATTGGCAAATAAAAAAGTACAATTATTATTTACTGACTTAAGTGATGCCTATGGTGTGAAGTTAGATAAAGCTGAAGTAGAAACAGATGCTCAAGGCTATGCAACATTTACAGTAACCACTAATTCAAGCTATCCAATTGCTTTGTCCCAACAAGGGATTAATATCCGAGCAGTATATACTGATAATAATCAGGAAGTTTTTGCTCAAGATACAATTACGGTTATCACGGAAAATACCAACTCTTCAGATGAGTTGGCTCTGCAACGTCTAGAAGTTCAATCTTCTTATAAAGTTAATGCTAAGGATGATCTTGTTAAAATTACCGTTAAAGGTATTAATAACAAGGGTGAGGCAGCAACTCAAGGTAAAGTGACATTAACATTAAATGCAGAAGCAGTTTCTAATGCTGTTAAATTTGATGAAGCTGCAACGCAAGAATTTAAAGATGGTTATGTTAGCTATACTTTACGCACAGGTGCTAAGACACAAGCCGCTGTAGATGCTCTGGTCGCGGCTGGTATTACAGCGACGTTCACAACCGATAATAGTATCAGTACAAATGTGAAGATTGCTGTAGAAGACGAAACCAAGTCTGAAGAAGCCGTGGGATACCTAATGGTTGACCCAATTAATACTGCATTTGATTACACGCAAGAGCAAAAGATTGAAGTCAAAGTAAAAGCTGTAGGTGTGAAGGGAAGTGCCTTAAAAGGTGAAACAGTATCTGTTGCATTACCAACTCTCGCTATAAGCGATTTACAAGCATTAGGTTTGAGTTTATCTGGTAGTTCATCTTTACCAACGCAAGCAGATGGTCATGCAACATTTACTTATTTATATAAGCCAAATGGTTCAACCAAACAAAAAGAATTACTTGCGAATGGTATTCGCATTACGGCTAAATCAGAGTCTAATACAAATGCTCAGCAAACACTGACCCTTAACTTTAAAGCGCCGACAGATAATACTGAGATTGATCTAGATCATTTCGTTGTAGAAATGCCTGGTAGTACAGCGCTCAGTGTCGGTCAAGAATATACTTTTAATGTTACAGTTGATGCTAAAGGAACTGATAACTTAGTTTACGCAGGTCAAAAAATCGGTATTGGTTTTAATGATGCAGCCTTAAATAATGGTGTTAGCCTAGTTTCTTCATCTGCACTTGTAACAAGGGATGATGGTAAAGCGGTATTCACTGTAAAAGTGAAAGCAAACAATACGACTGAACTCGCTAACTTGATTACAAATGGTATTACTGTTGGTTTAATTGGTCAGCGCAAAGATGGTTCGGCTTATACTGTTTCTAAAAAAATCGATGTTAGTCAACCAGCTGTGGTTTTCCAAGATTTAGTTGCTTTAGATATAGTAGACGCTAATTCGATCTCAGTTTTAGGTGGTGAGACACGAGTTAAAGTAATTGCAAAAGATGCTTCTGGTAAAGCTATTCCTAATACACCAATTGCACTTGCACTATCTAGCCTCACTTCTAGCCGTGTGACATTAAGTGATGTACCAGCGCAAACGAATAGTAAAGGTGAAGCAGAGTTTACGATTACTGTATCTGAAGGGGTATATGACCCAGATTTAGCTAAAAAAGGGATTACTTTTGCAGTCGTTGGTACGAATTTAAACAATGGCGATCGTCTACAGCAGACAAGTACCATTCAGGTCACAGTACCTGATGAGGCACTAAATTTACGTTTAACTTCTGAAAGTAAGTATATTGAGTTTGGTGAAACTCAAAAAATTCAAGTTGCGGTAAAAGATGAAATTGGTCTAAATACTGGTGGTGTTCCAGTTCAATTGAGTTTACCTAAAGAAGTTACTGATTTGGGTGTATTCTTGAATAATGAAACGGTACTTGTTTCTAAGGAAGGAAATGTTGTTGTAGATTTGATTATTCCGACTAATTTATCTAAAGCGGATAAAGATGCTTTACTAGCATTGGGTAATATCATTGTTACAGGATCTATTACAAAACCAAATGGTACGAAACTGAATGCAGAATTAACTTTTGAGGTTAAAAATGCAGTAAATACAAACTCATTGGTTATTTCACCAGATAAAAATGATTTGAGTGTTGCAGGTGATCGCACAATTGTCACTGTTACTTTGAATAATAAAGATGGTCAACCAGTTTCTAATCAATTAGTTAAACTTTCTGCTCTAAATTCAGCGACTTTGATTATTGGTACTCAAGGTAGTGGACATCCGACGAATACAAGTGAACCTCAAACAGTTTTAACGGATAGTAACGGTAATGCTTTCTTCTCTGTCGAAATTGATGGGGCAACGGTAGATGGTGATTTGTTGATTGCCAGCGGTATTGAGCTGATTGCTGAACATCTCAATGAAGATGGCGCAACTGCAAGTAATATTTATCGTTTGGATGCGTTTAGACCAACTCCAGCAAGTCCAGCGGAACCATTGCCAGCGCAGTATAATTTGAGAATTGAATCATCTAAGCCTGCTATGAATGTTAAAAATGATATGGCTGATGTGACAGTGACTTTGTTAGATCGTAATGGTGGTGGTGTTGCAGATAAATATGTGAGTTTAGAGTTACAAAACTTTGTCTTAAATGGAGTTGTGATTGTCGGACCGTCTGGTTTGACTACAAATGAAGCAGGTCAAGCAACATTCCGTGTGAAAGTTGATGAAAGTGCTCGTAATCCTAACTATTTGGCAATTAATTTTGATTCAGATGAATTAGATTTAACAGCACGTTATATAGAAGAAGGTTACCGTGATGCACAGCAAATTGGTCGTATTCTGATCAATAATGTTGCTGATGAAAATCCACGTGCTTCAATTGTAATTGGTGTGAATCCAACTGCTATTGAAAGTTCTAGCGATGGGGTTTATTACACAAAAAATCTTTCAGTTAAAGTAAGTGATTTTGATGGTAAGCCTTTGGCTAACCAACCTGTAGATATGTCTGTTATAGCTACAACATATACAAAAGGTCAATACATTTGGGCATTAGCTCCAGTGATTGGAGGGGCACCAGAAGCGATGTGGGTCGGTCCTAATGAAGTGTATTTCACTGATAATGATGTGACTAAGCCATTAATTTTGAACTCTGCATTATCTTGTATTGCCAATGCTAGTGGTAATGCAGTGACAAATACAGAAGTTAATCCGAATACGACAGTCCCTGTAAAAGTAGTGAGCTTCTTAGGAAAAGGAGAAGATAAAGTTGCTACTTATACAACGGATAAAGAAGGGAAATTTGATTTAACAATTCGTTATCCTAAGATTTATGCACAGTGGTTAAATATACAGGTCGGCGCTTCATCGACTGTAGCAAGCTTGCCAACGAGAACAACTTATAATCTTGGCTTAGCGTCATTAAGTAGTGATTATAGTTCAGATGGTACATATGGTCCTAACCTAAATAGTCCATATGGCATAAGTTCAAATTGCCAATAAAGTAAGAAAAAACAGCACTCCGGTGCTGTTTTTTTATGGGAGCTAAAATTTAAAAACTTAAATTGCAGTTCCGACACTCACACCTACAGTTGGCTTCACATTCATCGAACTACAGCCGACAAACGTCAGGCTTAAGCAAAGTACCAATAACACTTTATTCATGTATCAATCCTTGTATTTTTGCCTGATTGAACAGAGCTGCTGAACGTGTACCACTACGGCAGACCATCAAAATCGGCTTTGGCAGCTCATTATAATATCGCGCAAATTCCTCAATATTGGCTTGGGAAATTTGGCCA
Source organism: Acinetobacter lwoffii (assembly GCF_024129115.1). GTDB lineage: Bacteria > Pseudomonadota > Gammaproteobacteria > Pseudomonadales > Moraxellaceae > Acinetobacter > Acinetobacter lwoffii_T. Next base: position 62,345 of record NZ_JAMXXO010000018.1, on the reverse strand, counting down.
CTCACTACAGGTTGATAAATCACACTCACTTGAGATTTTTCCGCAATAGAGCGTAATTGACTCACCGTAACATTATTACCAGTTTCCTGATCAGGACGATTCACAATCACAGATTTGAAACCTTGCTGAATCAAATGTTGAAACTTGCTTGGTGTCATTTGCCCCGTAACACTCACCGTAGAGGTCAGCGCACGGCTAAGATCATTTGCAGCAAAAACAGGTGTAATACAGCTAAAATAGGTTGCCAGTACCACACCTTTCCAGAACGACTTAATCATCCAGCAGGTCCATCTGTTTTGCCAGCTGATATAAATTATTCGAGCGGTTTCCAGTACGGCAGAACATCAAGATCGGTTTTGGTAACTCATTATAATGATTGGCAAAAGTGCGTACATCAAGCTCAGTAATCTGACCGGCTACTACTGGCTGGAATACATAATCCAGACCGGCATTACGTGCAGCTTCCTCGATTTGTGCACTGGTTGGCTGCTCAGAACCACCTTCCATGTCCGGACGGTTGTTGATAATCGATTTAAAACCTTTCTCAACCACTTGAGTTACGTGTTCCGGACCAATTTGACCAGCAAAACCTACATTTTCGCTCATGACGCCACTCCATCATTTCATTTATATCGATATGCTTTATGATAGCATTAAGCTGAAAACATGCTGAACCTGTTCTGAAATTTTTATAAATGATGATAACCATAAGATAACGCAATGGAGCGCGTATGCAGGCTTATACAGTTGAACCACTGTATGTCAAAAGCGGTCAGGACGTGATTGCTGCAGATTTTTATCGGCCTAAAAATATAGAAAAACCGGCCGTGATCTTGATGGCTCATGGTCTGGCTGCCTTACGTCAATTTAAACTGGTGCAATATGCCCAGCGTTTTGCCAGTGCCGGCTATGCGGTGGTTTTATTTGATTATCGCTATTGGGGTGGTAGCACCGGACGCCCGCGTGAACTGGTGTCGATTAATGCCCAGCTCGATGACTGGCGAACCATGATCAGACATATTCAGGAACGCAAATCGATTGACAGTAAACGGATTGTGCTCTGGGGTACGGCCTTAAGTGGTGGGCATGTATTGACGCTTGCAGCGGAGCTGAAAAATATTCAGGCGGCGATGGTACAGGTACCTTTTGTCGATGGGGCTGAAAGTGCCCAACTATATCCTTTACAGCAACTCCCCAAGGCGCTTAAAGTTTCCAGTCAGGATTATATGGGGGCCAAGGTCGGTATGGCACCGAAGACCTTACCTGTGGTTGACCCGCATGAACTCTGTTTTATGCCGACGCAGGACAGTTATGAAGGCTATCTGTCGATTGTCAATCCGGATTATTACTGGAGTGGTCACATTCCTGCACGGGCATTCTTTCAGCTGATGCGTTATCGGCCAATTCAGGAAGTAAGAAAGATTAACATTCCAGTCCTGTTTATTGCGGCAAAACTAGATAGTCTGATTCCCATTGAATCCAGTCGGGAAACTGCGACCAATATTGCGCCATTTGTGCAATATCATGAGTGGAATATCCGGCATTTTGATATTTATCATGGGGAATGGTTTGAAAAAGCAGTTTCGACCCAATTAGAATTCTTACATCAACATATTGGAGTGCGCTAGATGATTATTGTATGTCCGGAATGTCTGGCCAAAAACCGTGTCCCTGAAGATAAACTCACTGCCAACCCTGCTTGTGGTCAATGTCATCAAGCCTTGATTCCGCTGGCACCGATTGAGTTGAATGAGCAAAATTTCAGTCAGTTTGTCACGCATAGTGACTTGCCAATCCTGATTGATCTCTGGGCCGACTGGTGTGGACCTTGTAAAATGATGGCACCGCATTTTGCGACTGTCGCGAAACAATATCCAAATGTGGTTTTTGCAAAAATTGATACCGAAGCGAATCCGCGCTTAAGTTCGGCATTTAATGTTCGCAGTATTCCGACGCTGGTGTTGATGAATAAAAGCAACGAAATTGCTAGAATAAGCGGTGCATTACGGTCAAGCGAGCTGCAAAAATGGCTTGATCAGCAGTTAAATACCCAACCCTAATTCAAATGCCTGGAGTGAAAGTGTCAGATTCTCAAGTAAGACCAGAGGGGATTCTTTCCCTACAGACGATCGCAATGCCTGCAGATACCAACTGGAGTGGTGATGTCTTTGGTGGCTGGATCGTTTCACAAATGGACTTGGCAGGCGCGATTCACGCAGAACGATTTTCAAAGGGACGTTGTGCCACGATTTCGATTAACCAGATGACCTTCCTGGTTCCGGTAAAAGTCGGTGATGTGATTAGCTGCTATACCAAAATTTTAAAAGTCGGCAATACCTCCATCCAGATGGAAATTGAAGTATGGGATAGCCATGACGACTCACGTCCGCCTGTACGCGTGACTGAAGGGGTATTTACCTTTGTGGCAGTGGATGTGAAGGGCAATAAACGTCCGATTCCAGAAGAAGCAAAACAGAAGTTTCTAGAATCTCAGCAGAAGTCATAATTCGTCTCATAAAAAATCCCAGATTAATGATCTGGGATTTTTTTGTCTGTATTGATATCAAGTCTGCTTCAATTGCTTTTTGGCAATCCAGGCCCAGAGCATCTCGCATTGAATCGGTGCTTCACCCGATTCGTCACGTACCACAACTTGAACTAGAGTTTCACCCTTGTCTGAACTTTGCATAAGCTGTTGCTGTTCAGCAGTCAAGGTAGCAACTGCCGTCAGGGCACCTTTGGTCGGACGTTTAAAGTCTACTTTTAGACTCTTAATCAAAACCACTGCGCTATCCGGTACATTCATTGCGGTTACAAACCCGGTTGCTGTTTCTGCCAGCAGGGCCATTGCACATGCATGGATTTGTCCGATATGGTTCTGCATGGCTTTATGATTGGCCATACTTACTACCACTTTGGATGCACTCATTTCCTCATAACGAATCTTGGCAGAGCCGACCATCGGGACCACCCGGCCAAAAGTTTTACTTAACAAAGCAGTACGAATGCCTTGCGGTAATCGTGCAGTGGCTTTGACTAATCTGGCTAATCGGTTGTTCTTTGCCATAATTCCTTCTACAGACGTTGCTGTCTTAATCTTTAAAGTTATTGAACTGTAAAGGCAAACCAAATTGCTGTTCTTTCAAGAATGCCATTACTTGCTGCAATGTATCGCGTTTTTTATCAGTCACACGAATCTTGTCGCCCTGAATAGAAGATTGCGCCTTAATCCCACTTTCTTTAATGGCTTTATTAATTTTTTTTGCGGTATCTGAGTCAAGACCATCTTTAAGCTTGATGACCTGAATCACATTTTTGCCAGAAGCCGTCATTTTTTGTGGATCAAGCGCCTGAATATCGACTTTGCGTTTAAAGAAATGACTTTCCAGCATGCTATAGACTTGTTCACACTGGAAATCGCTTTCAGTCGAGATTTTGATTTCCTTGTTTTTTTCATTCAGTTCAATAGAAACGTCCTGACCACGGAAATCAAAGCGGGTCGCAATTTCTTTTTGGGTGTTTTGAACTGCATGATTTACTTCAAAAATTTCTAATTCAGAAACAATATCGAAAGAAGGCATAGTTTAGACCTTTACAAAGGGAAAGAATATCTGAGATGCTAGGGATGTTTTCTTCATTTGCCAAGTGTTGTTTACATCAAAGGAGTGCGCAATGATCCGTAAACAAGAAATTACAACATTTGAGTTCCCAGAAAATGCAATTATCTGGGATGTACGCGATTCAAGTGCTTTTGCTGAAGCACACGTGAAAGGGGCGGTGAATCAGCCCATTAACGATCTTTCAGCAGAAAGCCTAACTCAGGTGTCAGCGGATCAACCCATTTACATCTTGTGTGGTGGGGGCAGTAAAGCTCCACGTGCTGCGGAAAAACTAGAGGGTTTTGACAGCTCACGTGAATATGTCATTCTGATGGGTGGTACTCGTGCTGCCCGTGATGCAGGCTTACCGCTTGAACAGGGTGTATAAGCATTCTGTCAAAAAAAGCGCCGCAAGGCGCTTTTTTAATGGGTGAGATTTAATGCCTCCCAACCTCCCTTTTCTAAAGGGAGGAGCTACATCTATTCTATTTATTCATAAAAGTAGAGAAAAGTCCCCCCTTTTTTTAAAGGGGGATTTAGGGGGATTCATTCAAAATAGTAATTAAATTTGTAGCTTAAAATACGGTTTCTTCATTTTCACTTTCTTTTGAAAACGAGTCACACTGAGTTTTTTTACTAAACTGGATGGCACCGGACAGGCTTCACCGAGAATCTGGGCTGCCAGAATTTCACTGCAGAGCGGCGCAAACAGAAAACCTTTAGAGCCGAGACCGGCAAAGCTGTATATTTCCTCATCGGCTTTCATTTTACCCAGTAGGGGGAAATAATCCTGACTTTGTGCGCGTACCGATGCACGACCTTGCCAGGTATCGGTAGAAGCTAATGATTGTGCATATTCGGGGAAGACACTGTGAATCAGTTCGTAGTTATGCACATGATCTTCTGCCAACACCTCTGCATCATCGCGACCTGGATAGAAAGAAGCACCCAAGATTAGATGTTCAGCATCCAGTTGCATACAATAACCGCCGTAACTATAGGCAATATTTTGACTTAAAGGCTGGGCTTGATTATTTACCCAGCTGACCTGTCCGCGAATCGGTTTCAAAACTGGATAATCTGCAAAGAATTGTGCTGTTTCTCGCGCAGTACAGACAATGACATGATCAAATTCACCTAGATCCTGTTCATTAGCAAATAGCTGAGGTTTTGTAGCCGCTTCAATATGGCTAATTTTGGCCTGTTGATATTGAATATGAGGATGCAGCAAAATCTCCTCACGCAGTTGATGAGGTGAAACTGCACCAGCTTCTAGTAATTTTAAACTTGGAAATGCAGTTTGAAGCTCTTGCGACTCTGTATCTTGTACAGCAAGAATTTCTTCAGGATATTCATCTGCCAATCCTAAAAGCTGTTCAGGATTTTTTAAGCCAAGCTGATTGACCTGAATCGGGCGGAAAGCTTTAAATTTTTGGTAATGATTTAAGGCATGTTGCCAGGCCAATGTCATCAGATGTTCAGCACTTTGCTTAACCGGACAGAGTTTGGGATTGAGTAAAGCCAGTGGATTGCCAGAACCTCCTGAGAGTGGCGCTGACTGGTCGTAAATCGTGACTTGATGACCACGTTGAGCGAATGCCCAGGCTGTACTTAAACCGGCGATTCCAGCGCCAATCACAGCGATTTGGCTAGGTCTGATATTGGTCTCTGTATCTCGCTCAGTTTTTTTTTGAGTGATTTCTTGTATTAATGAACTTTCAGTCTCTTCAGCCGGATTCCAGATCGCTTTCAGCATTTCACGCTTATGCTTAAAACCACGTGGGCGGGAAATTGAAATCCCATGATTTTTTAAGCCACGTTTTAAGACGCCAGCAACACTGAAAGAGGCGAAAGTGGTACCGATCTCGGATAAACGTACAATATTATTTAAAACATTTTCTTCCCACATGTCCGGATTGCAGGAAGGCGCAAAACCATCCAGGAACCAGGCGTTCACCGGCGCAGTTTTTTCAATCACCGGGAAAACATCATGTGCATCACCCAGCCATAGATCCAGACTGAATCGTTCTTTAGGAAAACTGAGACGATGACAGCCGGCAATTGGCATCGGATATTGAGAGATGAGTTGATCAGCTAAAGGCTTGAGTTCTGGCCAGGCATTTAAGGCCCGAATCAGATCAACTTTGGAAAGAGGAAATTTTTCAACTGAAATCGCATGCAGATGACTGTGATTATCCGGACGCACCTGTTGCCAGAGCTGCCACAGCGCCAGAATATTTAAACCAGTACCAAAACCCGTTTCACCGACACAGAAATATTCAAAAGGTTTTAAATCTGCCAGACGCGTCGTGAGATCATTGCCATTTAAAAAGACATGCCGGGTTTCCAGCAAGCCATTGTCTTTGGAAAAATACACATCACCAAATTGCTTGGACACAGGCACATCAATGCCATCCACCAATTGCCAATCCAGATCGGCAGTTTGAATTGCGTGCGACAAAACGGGTACAACCTTAAAGATATCGGGAAGGGCTATAGCTTACCATTGACGACGACGTTTGGTATAAACATAGCTCGCAATTAGGAAGCCGAGCAATACACCGACAGCCAATGTTGCTGCACCGTAGAGGAACATCTGCGCACTGCGTTCACTTTGCAGCACCTGTACCTGAACGCCCAGGTTGTCATTCTTGAGCTGCAATTCCTGATTTTGCGATAGTGCTTCCAGATTGGCTTTTTCCAGTTGCTGCAAACGGGTGGCCTGATCTTTGACCAAGGCTTTGACCTTGGCCTCTTGCTGGGCTTTCAGCTTGGCGATTTCTTCTGCAGTTAAAGGTTTATTCTCGGCAGGTGGCACTGGCTGGGCAGAAGTCGCTACGGCAGGAATAATGGCAGGTTTCGGCGTAGACTGGGTTTGGGCAGTCGCCGCTGTCCCTTGAGGTTGTGCTGTCTGATTTTCCTGAATCACAGGAGCAGGCGCAACTTCGACTGCCCATACTGGAGAAATCATAAAACATAGGCCAATGATACTGGCAGTAACAACACGCATGAACCTTATCCTTGAGGGAATGCTTTATTGAATGGTTTGATGTCGATGTGTTCGTACACACCTTCTTTTAAGAAAGGTTCATCCTGTAGCCATGTATCCAGCGCTTCACGACTGTCAAAATCGACAATAATGGTACTGCCATAAAAACCGGCCTGTGGATTGGTTAGATCTTTAGGCATGGCACCTGCAACAATCAGGCGGCCTTCAGCATTTAACTGTTCCAGGCGTGCAAGATGTTGTGGACGAATCGCGAGGCGTTTTTCAACTGTACCTTCCCGATCGGTACAGCTAACGACGAATAATGGCATGATGACTCTCAATCGTTTGTAGTTGGACTTATTCAGCGGTCTTAAAGTATTTGCGCAATACAATAAACTGAATAATGATAAAGGAAAACATCACGATCATGTCACCGAATGCGGTAAATTCGCCCCAATATTTTCCATCCATCCACAAATAGGCGAAAAAGGTATGCAGAAATGACATCAGTACGAACATGGCAACCCAAGCATAGTTCAGCTTGAACCAGCCTTTTTCACTTAGATTGAATACTGGACCAAATAACCGCTGGATCAGAGGCTTTTTATCCTTGCTAAACCAAGGGGACAGGAAGAATACACCTGCAAAGACCAGATTCAATAACACGGCTTTCAGACGGATATAAAAATCATCACTGAGGATCAGGGTGATGCCACCAAAAATCACCGTCATAAACAAGACAATCCATTGCTGCTTGTCCAGACGGAATTTTTGCATGACAAATAACGCACCATAGACGACCAGCATGGAAATAATCAGACCTGTGGTTGCAACAAGAATATTATTATTGTCGACACCCCCCGCAGAACCGATCAATTGCAGCAATTGATGGTCAGTGTCTTTTGGGTCTACAGTTTTATATAAATAAAAGAAAATAATGAGTGGCACAAAGTCTAAAAGTGCTTTCATGTTAGAGTATCTAAATCTGATCGAATAAATGTCATAGTATAGAGATGCACGGCGTAGATTTACATACACATAGTAATATTTCTGATGGAACTTTCAGTCCTCAGCAATTGGTCGAAGCGGCTGTGGAAAAACTCGTCCATACTTTGGCTCTGACGGATCATGACACCATGGACGGTTTGGCATTGGCTGAGGAAGCCGCTAAAAATCATGAGATTAAGATCATTTCGGGGGTGGAAATATCCAGCCAGTGGTCACGTCCTGCCACCAAAAAAAACTATGGCGTGCATATCGTCGCCCTAAATATGCAAAATCCTGAGCCTTTACAAAAAGCCCTCAATCAGCAAAAGAAAATCCGGGCTGAACGCTCTAAACAGATTTGTGATCTGCTGGCTCCTTTAATTGGTGAGGATATTTATGCAGATGTACTGGCCAAAGTCGACAATATCCCTGATCGGGTGACACGCACCCATATTGCCAAAACGCTGGTAGAAAAGGGGATTGTGACGCGTCCGCAACAGGCTTTTGATAAATACATCAAGGAAGGCAAGAAAGCCTATGTCAAATTTGATGGTCTGGGTCTGGAAGAAACCATTCAGGTCATACATGACAGCGGTGGCTTTGCCGTGCTGGCACATCCGACCCGTTATGATTTATCTGCGACCAATATCCGTTATCTGATCGAGATTTTTGCCAAGTTCGGTGGAGATGCCGTCGAGTTGCCACCAGCCATTGAGCCAAGTTCCACCCGGCAGATGGTGGATCGAATGATTGCTGAATATGATCTGAAAGTTTCGATTGGCAGTGATTTTCATGGCGATCATATGCCCTGGATTAAACTGGGCAATGTCCCGAGCCTTAAACCGGGTCAGATCGGGATTTGGGAGAGTTTTGTTTAGTCATTCCTTTACCTCGATCTTTTTCATTTGAGAGGATATTTATATTCACTACTAATAGCAAAGGGTGAGAAAGGAATTATAAATTATAGCAAATTATGATCTTGAGCCTGAATCGGTGGTGGCGTTGGTTTACCTAAAGTCCCTAACAGTTCAATTTCAATCGTACGTACCATAGAGTCGAGTGGCAAGTCATTACTCTGGGTGCCGAAAGGCTCCTCAATTTCTGAACTTAGTGCATCCAGTCCTAAAAAGGTATAGGCCAAAATTCCAACCAGTAAAGGCGTAAACAGACCAAGCGTTGAACCTAAACTAAAAGGTAAAATAAAACAGAAAAAATAGACGGTACGATTGAGCAAGACCGAATAGGCAAAAGGCAAAGGCGTCGTCGCAATCCGGTCACAACCAGTCTGGACAATACTTAGTTCCGCCACATGATTATTCATCTGCATATAGATGATATCGGAGATTTCACCTTCTTTAAGCGCCTGCATTAACTCCCATTGAATCAGGCTTAAGGTATATTGCGGCGCATTGGCCTGCTGATAGAGTTGGGTCACCGCCTGCTGGCTCATGCCGCTGGTTTCAACCAGTTCAGTCGGATTGGCTGTTTGATGGCGTAGGCGATCGCGGAGTACATTGGCAAAGACAATCACATGCTGAATCACACGCTCACGGCGACCTTGGGACAGCATCCTGCAATCACGGTCAAAATGACGTGAATTGGCAATTAGAATTCCCCAAAGTTTGCGCGCTTCCCACCAGCGGTCATAACAGGCGGTATTTTTAAAACCAAGAAAAATAGACAGTACCACTCCAATCAGGGTAAATCCGACCAGGGGTAATTCTGGAAAATGAAAATAGCCAATATGTGACAAGCCACCAATGATAGCTGACATCAGCATTACCACGCCCAAAGGTGGCAAAACTTTAGGTAAAATCGTCCCTCGCCAGGAAAACAGCAGTTTAAAAACAGTTGGCTGGTCACGTACGATCATTTATTGGAATCATCACAATTTTTTTCATGATCTTGTGGAGTTGTGCCTGCTTTGTCAAGTGCTATTCAATACTGCATTTCTGGTTTGATGAGTTGCTGCTCAGCAAAGGAAAAACTGCCCTCCAAAGCGATAATACAATGGTCAATCAGATGAATATCTACCAGCTGGCAGGCTTGTTGAATCTGACGGGTCAATGCCAGGTCAGCCTTGGATGGAGAGGGCCGGCCCAGTGGATGATTATGTGCAATCACAATGGAAGTAGCCTGTTGGCTAATGGCATAACGCAACAATTGATTAATGGAAATATCACATGCATTGATGGAGCCATAAAACAGTTTTTTAAAGGCAATTTTTCTTAGACTGGCATCCAGACACAGCACGGCAAACACTTCTTGAGTTTCACCGAGCAGTTCAAAACGTAAGTAATCTCTCAGCCGTTTGGAATTGGTGAGTTCCAGTGCATCCTGTTTCAGGTGCTCGGCTATGTAACGCCGTCCGAGTTCCTTGACGGCCATCAGTTGAGTATATTTACTGATGCCCATGCCATGAAACTGGCTGACCTCCTGTAAAGGTGCATCGAGCAACGCAGTCAAATGACCAAAATGCTGAATCAGCAAACGCGCCAGATCAACTGCCGAATGTTGCTGGGAACCGGAGCGTAGAAAAATAGCCAGTAGCTCGGCATCGGACAGACTTTCTGCGCCATATTGAATTAAGCGTTCTCGCGGCCGTTCTTGTTCCGGCCAGTTTTTAATAGAAAATTGCATAGTTATTAGACTTATTTATTATGAATTATCAGTTTTCCCGCAAGCTGATCTCTTGGGGATGCGATTATTTAATGCTATTGTGAGCCCCACTGCAACAGCAAGGTAATCTGTTCGTGAGCTTTGATCTAAGTGTAATTCCTCATAAAAATATCATTTTGGCCGTCACTGGCGGTATTGCTGCCTATAAAAGTGCAATTCTGGTCCGCCGTCTGAAAGATGCCGGATTTGATGTGCGGGTTGTCATGACTCACGGTGCACAGGCTTTTATTACACCTTTAACCTTTCAAGCCTTATCGGGCAATCCCGTACATACCGAATTGCTGGATACTGAAGCAGAAGCCGGCATGGGCCATATCGAGCTGGCACGTTGGGCAGATCTGTTGCTGGTAGCACCGGCCAGCTGTGACACCTTGGCAAAGTTTGCCGCAGGTCTGGCTGATGATCTCTTAAGTACTTTATATCTGGCGACGAAAGCACCCGTCTGGGTGGCGCCTGCCATGAACCAGCAAATGTGGGCAGCCAAAGCAACGCAGCGCAATCTTGCGACACTGATCGAAGATGGTGTGCATGTGATCATGCCGGACGCGGGATCACAGGCTTGTGGTGATGTAGGTTTGGGCCGGATGCCTGAGCCGGAAGATTTAGCGCATCAGGTGACTGAATATTTTCATAAAGCTCAACGTGCGATTGCGGAAAAATTTGGCCTGCTTGCGGGTAAACAAGTCACGATTACCGCAGGCCCGACCCGCGAAGCGATTGATCCGGTGCGCTATATTTCCAATCACAGTACCGGGAAAATGGGCTTTGCACTGGCTGCAGCCTGTTATGCAGCAGGAGCAAATGTCACCCTGATCGCAGGGCCGGTCAGTCTGGACACCCCAAATGGTGTGAAACGTAAGAATGTTTCTTCTGCTGTACAAATGCTGAATGAAAGCATGCAAATGCTGGAAAACGGTTGCGATATCTTTATTGCGACCGCTGCGGTAGCCGATTATCGTGTGGCACAGGTTGCCGAACATAAAATCAAGAAAGCCGGAGATGAGTTGAATGTCGCTTTAGTGAAAAATCCGGATATTGTCGCCACCATTGCCCAGCAGGAAAAACGTCCATTTATGGTCGGCTTTGCTGCAGAAACCCGCAATATTGAAGAATATGCTGCCGGAAAGCTGGTCGCGAAAAAGCTGGATATGATTGCCTGCAATGATGTTTCACGTACGGATATCGGATTTGCTTCGGATGAAAATGCCATGACAGTATTCTTTGCCGAGCATTATCAGCTGGACAAACGTGATCTGGAAAAAGCCTCCAAGCAGGAAATTGCCCAGCAGTTGATCGAAGCCATTCATGATGCCTTACATCGTGATCCATCCAGTGATGATGATTTTTAAAACGATCTGTATCGAAAAAACCCTGAATCCATCAGGGTTTTTTTATGGCTGATTTTTTATCATTAATTCAAAAAAACTATAGAAACCATAAATATTTAGTCTTAATCGAAGCGCCGTTTGTTTATTGTTTTTGCAAAAAAGCATAAAATGGATCACAGAATAAGCAAAGATAAAAATACTGCGTATATCAGCTATAAGCAGGAAGTGGAAAGAAAAAAAGAGGGGCGCTATGAAAAAAATCATGATGTTATGGATGGTCGCCTGTCTGGCTGGATGCAGTTATTTTGTCTCGATGGATGAACTGGCCAGAAATATTCAAACGCAGATGCAACGTGAATTTAATTCCAATCGAGATTATCAACACTATCGTTTTACTGTGAAAAAGGTCAAAATTGTCCAGCGTCAGGGGAATGAGTTTCAGGCCATTTCTCATCTGAATTATCAGGGTGAAGAATATCCCATTCATGTAAAAGTCTTTAAGGTAGATGGCGGGTATAGTTGGTCGATTGAAGATGATACCTTTGCTTTTATTGATGAAATTGAAATTGAAAAATATCGTCAGCAACTGGATCGAGAATTACAGCAACTGGCCTCAGCCTTGGATGATCTAGAACCTGTAGATGAACCGAACCAGAATGTCTCCGGCTCTCTGATTACACCAGTGGCTGAACCCGCATTACAAGATGTTTCTTATCAGGAAGAGCCAATTCCGGTCGGCAATATCACGGCGTATACGCAATAACTCATGCGCAATCGCTATAAAAAAGTACCGATCATTGGTGCTTTTTGTGTTTAGGACTCAACTTGTTGATGTTCACGTACATAATCTTCGGTACGCTGCATCGCTTCCTGAATATTAAAAAGTGCAGTCTCTACATCTTTCAAGGTTTTGGCATTACCACCGCTTAAAGCCTGACGCCATTTACGTGCACCCGGCAAATTCTGGAACAGTCCTAAAATATGACGGGTAATAATGGATAAAGGTGCACCTTCTGCCATGCGCTGGGCAATATAAGGCAGCATCTGTTGCATAATGTCAAAACGGTCTGGTGCATCCAGATTCCATAACTGGCCCAGTTCAGCCAGTAAGTAAGGATTATGATAGGCTTCGCGGCCAATCATCACGCCATCCACATGTTTGAGATGTTCCAGCGTTTCGGCATAGGTTTTAATTCCGCCGTTGATCTCGATGAGCAGATCAGGACGATCCTGTTTTAAACGGTAGACATCTTCATAACGTAGGGGTGGCACGTCGCGGTTTTCTTTAGGTGATAGACCTTTTAATAAGGCAATCCGCGCATGCACGATAAAATTATTGCAGCCGGTTTTGGCCACGGTATCGACAAAATGCAGCATCTCTTCATAAGATTGCATATCATCAATTCCGATCCGGTGTTTTACGGTCACTGGAATATCCACCGCATGACGCATTTCAGCAATACATTCTGCGACTAGATCAGGCTCCGCCATCAGACAGGCACCAATTTTATTATTTTGTACCCGGTCACTTGGGCAACCTACATTTAAATTGACTTCGTTATAGCCCCAGTCCTGCGCCATCTTGGTACAGATTGCCAGATCTTTTGGATTCGAGCCGCCGAGTTGCAAAACGATTGGCTGCTCTTCCGCATTAAAGTCCAAATGACGTTTGGCATCACCATAAATGATCGCACCTGTGGTGACCATTTCAGTGTACATAATCACATTCGGGTTAAACAGACGTGCAAAGAAACGATAATCTTTGGTGGTCCAATCCATCATTGGCGCAACACTGATTCGTGGTTGAAGTTTATTTTCAATGGTGGTCAGATCAGTCATTCAAAATCACGCCTTAACGAAATGGAAGAAAGAAGAAGCAATTCATGCGATCACTCAGCTATTGGTTTTTGGCTTAAACTGGATCGGCTGACGTCGCAAAAAGAGGGCGTAATACTAGCATAAAATCAGAAAAACCACCCGGCGAACTTGAGCTAGCCCGGTAAATCCAGGGAATGAAACAAGAAATAAAATTGGAATTCCCAGTCAGGTTGGAATGGTATATTTTGATAGGAGAAAGATGAAGATAAAAATTTTAGAAATAAGGAGAATAATCATGTTGTTATTGGAGGAAATTTATAAAAGCCATAAAGCACAAAATTCGGCACATTTTAATTTAAGAATTCATCGGGGCTTAGGCTGGTTTAAAAAATCGCTAGATCTGGATCAGGATCTGGATTTTAAGTTTATCAGCCTGTGGATCAGCTTTCAGGCGATTTATGCAGATGAGAGTGATCTAGTTCAAGATCAAAGCAAGCTGCAGCAGTTTTTGGAAACACTCTGCCAAAAGGATCTGGATCAGAAAATTAATCATATTCTTTGGGAAAAATACAGCCAGCCGATCTGCTCACTCTTGGCCAATCCCTATGTGGAACAAAGCTTTTGGGATTATCGTCATCAGAAAATTAGCCTGGAAAGCTGTCAGGTTGACTTGGAAACACAGAAACAGAATATAGAGAATGCTTTAAAAGAACGAAATTCTGTTGAAATTTTAGCTGGAATATTTCAGCGTTTATCTACCTTGCACCATCAGATAATGCAGGGTGGCGCCACGTATCACAGCTCGCTGAATTATAAATCATTAGAGGAGAGCTGCCGGATTCTGGCAGCTTTATTACCGGTTTTTATCTGTATTTTATTGGAAAACTCACAAACTCTTGATCTGAATAAGCCTTATTATCCGGCGGCGCAAGTCAGCTAAATAGAGTTAAAAATACTTATGCAGTTGTTCTGGCCTGATACCATTGATCCAGCAGGGCGAATAGAGTGGCACACAGAGCTAGCCCGAGTCCTGCCAGACAGGTCATGCTCCAGCCACCGTGATGCCAGGCATAAACCCCTAAGGCTGAACCACATGCACCACCAATAAAATACAAGGTCATATAGAGTGAATTGACCCGTGATTTGGCATCCGGGCGCAGGCGGAAAATTACGTTCTGGTTACAGCTGTGCGTAATCGCGAGCCCAAGATTTATCAGCCCATAACCCAAAATATAACTCAGCAAAGACACTGCACCAAAATATAAAAACAGCCAGCTTCCCATCAGGATAGAACAGCCGATCCAGCTCAGTGTTTTGATATGGCCACGATCGGCCCATTTACCAATGAACTGCGTAGAAAGTGCGCCAAATACACCGACCAGCGTGACCAGTCCCACCATGACATCAGAAAGCTGAAAAGGTTCCTGCGTCAACAGCAGAGCGATGGTGGAGAACAACATACTCATGGCAGCAAAAGCACAGGCGCCAGTAAGTGAACGCAATACCAGACGTGGTTCCTGCTTGAGTAATATCCCCATAGATTTAAAAATTGCTGCATAGCTAATTCTCAGACGTGGCAGGCTCGGTAGTTTTCCTTTCAAATAAAAATTTAAAGCCAGCATGCTTATGCCACTGACGATATAAATCATTTTCCAGTGAAACAGGTCGGAAAATAATCCGGCAATACTGGTCGAGAGTAGAATGCCAACCAGCAAGCCACTCATCAGGAAGCCCACCACTTCTCCGGTTTTTTCCGGTTTGACCGCCATGGTGGCCAAGGGAATCAGAATCTGTGCAGCCACGGAAAACAGTCCGGCAATGATAGTGCCGACCCAGAGCATCGGCAGATTTACCGCACTGGCACAAATAAATAAGCCTGCTGCTGCACCCAGCATGAGGAAAGGGATCAGTTTGGTTTTATTCAGCATGTCCCCTAAAGGCACAATAAACAGCAGGCCCAAGGCATAAGAGATTTGAGCAAAAGTGACTGTGAGCGCCACTTGTGATTCCGGTACCTGATAATACTGCTGAATCGATGAAATCAACGGCTGGCAATAATAGTTCGCGCCAGCACATAAACCGCATGCAATCGCCATCAGCCATAATAAGGGCTTATTTTGACTAATATCGAGAGGCGTGTGCATAGGGCTAACCTTGTATTCAGACCGGAAGAATTTAAATGGGAAATGAGAATAATGTTCAAATTGAGGGCACTATAGGCCAGAAGTTCCCGCTTTAAAAGTAGAGAAATATTGCCAGCATTGAAAATTGTCAGAACTCAGGCAGCTTAAAGAAAGAAGTGCAATTTTAAATAGAAAATATGAGTGAATGTTTGCAGAATTTTTTATCTTTTAATAATGGGGTTGCTTCATTAAAGCGCAGCTCGAGGTAGAAACAATAAAAAAGGAGTACCAAGGCCAAAAAAGTGGAATATTTACTCTATTTTGTTGCGCAAATTTGGTGCGGAAATGGGATTTTCCATTTTGAATCAAGTTCAGTACATTAATATAATAAATAGTCCTCCAGCTTTTTTTCTACCCTTTATCTGACTGTTTGAGACCTGAGTCTTATAAAATTTTAGCGATTATTTTTTGTCAGATGTATCAATTCTGTCTGATAAAGATATGCTTAAAACAAATTCTATCATTTCATAAAATAAGATTTTAACATCTAAAACCAGTGCCTTTGCTTAAGTGCCCAATCTGTCAGAAAAGTCAAAACTAAAAAAAACGGCGCAGCTAAAGTGCCGCTGTATATAGGGACTAGAGAAATTGAAAGTCTGCTTCTGAATCAAGAAATACAGCAATCATTGTCAGAATCATCAATGTAACAAAATAAATCAGAAATCTGCGCTTATTTACACCAGTAAAATCTGAATATTTCATTCAGCGGAATGAATATCGTTTATAAAAGCATCGAATATGAATAGCCGTTGAATTAAATAAATGTGCTATTGCAGCATCATTTTTATGAATCATCAGTTCAAAATATAGGTATTTATTAAATAAATAGTAGGTGGTAATTTCAAACAGTTTGATTAGAATCCAAAAATTCAACAAGAACACATCCTGAGGGGAAGCATCGTTTTACACGATGTTTACTTAAGAAAAATTAGCTTGAGGAACGCTCATGCAGATCGGAATTCCAGCCGAAACTGTTGTCGGTGAAAATCGCGTCGCTGCGACGCCAGAGACAGTAAAGAAATTGATCAGCGCAGGACATAGCGTGATTATCGAACGTGGTGCAGGGGTTAAAGCTGCCTATATCGATAGTGCCTATGAACAAGTTGGTGCCAAAATTACGGATGATGCCTATACCGGCAGTCAGTTGATTTTAAAAGTTCGTGCACCGAAAGGTGAGGAAATTCAAAAACTCAACCCGAACACCACTATCGTGGCAATGTTTGATCCTTACCGTAATACTGAGCTTGACCAATTCGCGGCACAAAACGTGTCTGCATTTGCATTGGAACTTTTGCCACGAACCTTGTCTCGTGCGCAGAACATGGATGTCTTGTCTTCTCAAGCCAACCTTGCAGGTTACAAGTCGGTGCTTTTGGCTGCGGCTGAATACCAGCGCATGTTCCCGATGCTGATGACTGCTGCGGGTACGGTTAAACCGGCTCGTGTCGTGATCATGGGTGTCGGCGTAGCGGGTCTGCAAGCGATTGCCACTGCAAAACGTTTAGGTGCCATCGTTGAAGCCACGGACCTGCGTCCAACTGCCAAAGATCAGGTTGAATCTTTAGGTGGTAAATGGTTAGACGTACCGATGTCTGCTGAAGAGCAGCAAAAAGCGGCTGATGCTGCTAAAAATGGTTATGGCTGGATGCCGGGTGAAGAATACATTCGCGATCAGGCTGCAATTGTTGATAAAGCGGTATCGAATGCTGACATCGTGATTACCACAGCGCTTTTACCGGGTCGTGATGCACCACGTTTAATCCGTGCTGAAACAGTTGCGAAAATGAAACCGGGTTCAGTGATTCTGGACATGGCAGTAGAATCTGGCGGCAACGTCGAAGGTTCAAAATGTGGCGAAACCGTGCATACCGACAACGGCGTCAAAATTCTCGGCATTCCAAATATTCCATCGACGGTATCGACTGAAGCCTCTGCTTTATACGCTCGTAACGTATTTAACTTCGTGGAAACATTATTTGATGCAGATAAGAATTTTGTCCTGAATCAAGAAGAAGAAATTCAAAAAGCCCTACTTGTCACTCATGGCGGCCAAGTGCTGCTGAAACGTGGTTAAGGAGAAGACTCATGGTTGAAACAATTACGATTTTTGTCCTTGCCATTTTCGTAGGTTACTACGTGGTGTGGGGTGTAACACCAGCATTGCATACGCCGTTGATGGCAGTGACCAATGCCTTGTCATCGATCATTATTGTCGGTGCGATGATTCAGACCGTTGGCCTGCCGGTGATTGGCGTTGAAGGTAGCGTGGATTTCCAGACCATTAACGTGGTGAGCGTGCTTGGTGCAATTGCGGTGTTCCTGGCCAGTATCAATATTTTTGGTGGCTTTGCAGTGACTGCACGTATGCTGGAAATGTTTAAACCTAAGCAAAAGAAAAAAGAGGGTTAATCCATGGAAATGATTCGAGAATATGCGGATTGGTTCTACCTGATTGGTGCCGTTCTTTTTATCCTGACGCTACGTGGTTTATCAGGTCCTAAAACTGCGATTGCCGGTAACCGTTACGGAATGATCGCGATGGCCATTGCGGTCGTGACTACCTTCTTTGTGGCTGAGAATCCAGTGGTCTGGATGATTATTGGTGCAATGGTGCTGGGTGCAATTGTGGGTATCGCCCGTGCACGCACAGTTCCAATGACCCAGATGCCTGAAACTGTGGCGCTAATGCACTCATTGGTGGGTCTGGCTGCGGTCTTGATTGCTGTCGCTGCTATTATTCACAACAACAAACTGATCGAACTTGGTCCAGACTTATTGGCTGCCAATGGTGTCAATTTCCATGAAATGAGCCGTATTCATTTATTTGAACTGTTTGTGGGTTGTTTCGTAGGTGCGATTACTTTTACAGCATCAGTCTTTGCTTACGGCAAACTGGCTGCAAAGAAATGGGCGAAAACCATTTCAGGTGTGTGGGTGAAACCAGTTCAGGCAATCATCTTTATTGCAATGTTAGGTTTTGGGGTTCACTTCTTCCTGACTGGCAATATGACATCGTTCTGGGCGATGACAGGTCTTGCGCTGGCATTTGGCTGGGTATGGATTGCACCAGTCGGTGGTGGTGATATGCCAGTGGTGGTATCGCTACTCAACTCATTCTCGGGTTGGGCAGCAGCTGGTATTGGTTTTACCCTAGAAAACAACATGCTGATTGTTGCAGGTTCACTGGTGGGTTCTTCAGGTGCGATTCTTTCTTACATCATGTGTAAAGCGATGAACCGTTCCATCATCAACGTTTTGTTTGGTGGTGCGATGGGCGGTGCAGCTGCGCCGATAGCAGGAGCAGGTGAACAGGTTCAACGTAATCACCGTTCAGGTTCGGCAGATGACGCAGGCTTCCTGATGTCAAATGCAGACAGCGTAGTGATTGTACCGGGTTATGGTATGGCGCAAGGCCGTGCCCAAAATGCGGTAAAAGAATTGGCTAACTTGCTAAAAGAGCAGGGCGTAACGGTTCGTTTTGCGATTCATCCTGTAGCAGGTCGTATGCCAGGTCATATGAACGTACTACTTGCTGAAGCGGACGTACCGTATGAAGACATCCTGGAAATGGATGAGATCAACTCGGACTTCCCGGCAACAGATGTGGTGCTAGTGATTGGTGCGAACGACGTTGTGAACCCTGCGGCGAAAGATGATCCAACATCGCCAATTTATGGTATGCCAATTCTGGAAGCCCATAAGGCACGTACGATTATGGTGATCAAGCGTTCTATGGCAACCGGTTATGCGGGTCTCGACAATGACTTGTTCTATAATGACAAGACCATGATGATCTTTGGTGATGCCAAGAAAGTGGTGGAAGATATGACTAAAGCCATTAATGGTACAGGTCACTAATCATCTAAATCATTAGAATTCCCCCTAAGTCCCCCTTTAATAAAGGGGGATTTTTTATTTTATATCTTGGAAAAAGGATGATTGAGTGGTCATCGAACGTCTATGTTTATGATGAATTGATCCTAAAATACCAATCAAATCGGTGCATAAGACAAGATGAAAATTAAAGAAAAATAGCGAACAGATTGAGTTGTATTAATGCTTATAAAGTTAGATGAACAGGCAATAAAAAAGCGACCTACACAGGTCGCTTTTTTGAATATTTGGTTTTTACGCTACAGAGTCAGTATCTGTAGGATTGCGCCATAAGCTTTCTAGGTCATAGAATTTACGCGCTGTTGGAAGCATACAATGAACCACAACATAACCAAGGTCGATGAGGATCCATTCAGCATCACGTTCGCCTTCAATACCAAGAGGGCGGAAGCCAGCTTTACGTGCTTCTTCAGCAACGTTATTGGCCAATGATTTGATGTGACGTGTCGATGTACCGCTTGCAATGACCATAGCATCAGCCACATTACTGATACCGCTGACATCAAGCTCAACAATTTCTTTTGCTTTTACATCTTCAAGTGCAGCATGTACGACTTTTAAGCAGTCCTCTACAGCTTGAGAATTTGAATTCATAGTAAGATCGTGAGAATTAGAAGCGCTGGGCGATGGTTCTAAATTCATGGGGAGTGTAATTTCCTAACAATTATGCATGGTCTAATATAGCGGTTTTAGTCCTGAATTTCAAATGAAGCCGCAGTCCACTCAGTCATGCTCCGGAAAGAACTCAGCTTTCCAGTCAAAGGAATCATTGGAATGTCCGCTGGGTTTATACTCGGCAGCAACATAACCTTGATATTGACTATGTTTTAACCACTGAAATATATCATGATATTGAATTGAGCCCGTATTGGGTTGATGCCGTCCCGGACAATCCGCAAACTGGATATGACCAATCGAGGCAATATTTTCTTGCAAAGTTTCCAGTACATCTTCGCCCATCATTGCCATGTGGTAACAGTCGTACTGCATTTTTAAGGCCGGATGATGTACCGCTTCCAGCATTTCCTGTGCTTGAGCAACATTTTGAATCAAAAAACGTGGCATATCGGTGCCATTGATCATTTCAAAGACCGGTTCAATTTGATGTTCAAGCAGCATTGAACAGGCCATTTTCAGGTTACTCGCCAGCGTATTCAGGCAGGGTAAAAGATCACAGTCAAGGGGTTGTTTTCCTGCCAGAATGTTCACCCGGGGTACATTCAACGCCGTGGCATACTGGATGGCCTGCTCAACAGCATGACGAAACTCAATTTCCTGTCCTGGAATGCCGGCCAGACCATGACCGCCCTGCATCAAATCGCCTGCTGGCACATTAATCAGGCACAAGTTCAGCTGATGCGTGCTGAGCTGGTTTTGAATCTGGCCAATTGTGAGCTCATAAGGAAACTGGATTTCCACATGATTAAAGCCCTGTGCATGAGCCAGCGCGAAGCGTTCGATCAGCGGCACTTCGGTAAAAATCATCGACAGGTTGACGGCAAGTTTAATCATGTATGTCTCTTCAATATTCAGGGCTGCATCAATCAAGCGTTATGAATGTTTTAGTTGCTGGATTACAGTAGCCAGATCTGCTTCGGCAAAGCCTTGAGCCTGATGGGCCTGTAACTGTGATAATGCCTGAGTCGCGACTGGAACATCCAGATCAAAGCTTTGTGCCAGTTGCACGGCATTATTCAGATCCTTGGATAAAGTCTGCACTTTCCATTGCACCGGTTCAAAAGTTTGCGTGGCCATACGGGGGGCCAGAATCTGAAAAGGCTTGGAGTCAGCAAAACCACCCGCCAGCGCGGGCGCTAGTAATCGTGTATCCACCCCGGCAAGTCCAGCCAAGGCGACCGCTTCTGCGATCAAGGTGCTATTCGCCGCCACAATTAGCTGATTACAGATTTTGGTCGCCTGACCGGTACCCGTATCACCCATACGGGTGACGCGCTGTGAAAGTACTGCATAGATCGGATCAAGATCTTCAATAGTCGCGGCATCACCACCGGCAAAAATCACTAGACTGCCTTGTTCGGCTCCAACTGTACCACCTGAAACAGGAGAATCAATCCAGGTTACTTTCTTGGCCTGTGCTTGTGCGGCAAGTGTTTGGGTTTGCTGTACTGAAAGGCTAGAGAAGTCCACAATGACTTGCTCCGCAACCAAATACGGTTCGATCTGAGCAAAAACAGATTGCACTGCCTGATCATCTGCCAGGCAGGTCAGAATCACCGGGTAATCTGTAATCTTTTCCAAAGATAGCGTAGTTGCACCTAGATCCAGCAAGGGCTCACAGGCAGATGGTGTGCGGTTCCAGACTGCCACCTGAAAACCTGCTTGAAGCAGACGTGTGGCCATGCGAGTGCCCATCAGCCCCATACCTAAAAAGGCAATTTTAGTATCGCGATTCAACTGCATGCTTTGGTTTATTCCTTTCCTAGATTCAGACTGGGTTTATTTGTATTGGCGCGGTACAAACTGAACCTCTGGGTTTTTGTCCTTTTTACGGGCCAATTGACTGTTTTTACCCAGTAATAATTTCAGCTGCCATATTTTTTCCATACGCAAGGATTTATTTGGACGATGCTGCATGGCATCCAGTACAAATTTAGAGGCCATCAGCGCATCTGGAGAACGTTGCAGCATTTCTTCAGCCAAGGCTTGTGCTCTTCCTAGTGGCTGTTCATCGACATGGGTGATCAGACCGATTTCTTTGGCATATTCACCATCAAAAATCCGGGCAGTTAAGGTCAGCTCTTTGGCCAGATCAATACCAATCAGGCCTTTCAGGGAGCGGCTGAGTCCCATGTCTGGCACCAGTCCCCAGCGGGTTTCCATAATCGACATTTTGGTCTCAGGATGGGCAATGCGGATATCTGCGGCTAATGCCAGTTGCATCCCGGCACCAAAACAGAAGCCCTCCATTGCGGCAATCACCGGGACTGGCAATTCCTGCCAGACCAGAAATGCTTTTTGAAATAAGCTTTGACCCGGACGGATCAGTTCCCATGCGGCATAAGCACGATTTTTAGGATTATTTAAATCTGCCAGATCAATACCGGCACTAAAGACCTGGGCTTCTCCCGTTAAAATCACACATCGGATGCTTTTATCTTTTTTGATTTTTTGTGCAGTCGCGACCAGTTCGCGCAGCAGGGCAAAGCTCATGGCATTGCGTTTATCCGGACGATTCAGTGTAACAGTGGCAATGCCGTTATTTTTTTCCAAGCGCACGAGTGACATGGCATTCTTCCTTATTTTTCCTGGCTTGAGCATAGCATGCAGCCTTTGGGCTTGCATGACAGCCCAGTCACACTTGAGTAAGTTAAGGACTGAGCAGCTTCAAAGCTTTAATTTAAATGTTGCTTCAAAATTTGCTGGGCAGCCTGTTCAACCTGTTCAACCACGGCTTTGAGTTCATCAAAATATTTCAGCACGTCCTGGACAAAGCTTTCATCGGCTTTACGACGTTCTTTGCGCAGGGTCGAAACGAACTGTTCAAAGCCACCAGTGACTTTCTGCAGAGTCGGTGCACCGACATAACGGGTCGCGCCATATAGACGATGCAGTACATGTTCCAGTTGTGGGAAATCTTCCAGTTCAATCAGTTGCTGCATTTCATCGAGTTCATCTGCAAAGCTGTCTACCAGCATGCGTAACAGGTCTACCGCCAGATCCTCCTTATTGGCTGCCAATTGCAGGCTTTGCTGCCAGTCCAGAATATTCGGATCCAGAGCATCAATCACATTGGCACGTTCCAGTACCGGAATCCGTTTAAAATGCTCGGTGGTCCAGTGCGTCAAAATTTGGATAATCTGCTCGATCTGAATCGGCTTGGTGACATAATCATCCATGCCGTTTTGCAGCAGTTTATGTTTTTCATCAGAAAGCGCATGTGCCGTCAGTGCAATAATCGGCAGACGGCTATGATTTTCAAAAGTTGATTCCAGCGAGCGAATAGCACGGGTGGTATCGATCCCCGACATGACTGGCATCTGAATGTCCATAAAGACCAGATCAAATGCCGGCTGTTCCTGTTCATAACGGCGCTGAATAATATCGATCGCTTCCTGCCCGCTGAGGGCTTTGGTCGTGGTGACATTGAGTTCACCCAGCAAGGCTTCCAGAACAATCAGGTTGGGTAAGTGATCATCCACGGCCAGAATATGCAGGCCTTGACCATTAAATTCTTCATGCTGTTCCTGGTCGAAGACCGGCTGATTGCCGAGTAACTGAATCAGCGCGCTGCGGCTGAGTGGCTGATGCAGGGCACGGGCACGATGGTCATTGAGCATGCTTGGATCCAGTTGCATCTGATAACCATAGACAGCCAGATGACCCTGATAACGTGAACGGATTTCGCGTAACAAGACTTCACTGTCACCACTATGATCGACGATCAGCCAGGTATTTTCGCTATTCTGTAAATGATTCAGACGGCTAAACAGATCCAGAATTGATGCACATTCAATATGTTTAACCTTATAATTTTCCAGATAATGCCGCAGCACATTCGCAGTTGCCGGATGTGCAAGATAAGACACCACGGTCAATTCGCTAAAATCTGGATGCTCAATCACGGTATCTTCATCGACCAGGAACTGGGCAGTAAACCAGAAAGTAGAGCCTTTTTCGGTTGGAGCACGTTCCTGATTGTCTTCAAAACCAATCTGGCCATGCATCAGGCTGACCAGCTGTTTGGAAATTGCCAGACCAAGACCGGTACCGCCAAACTGACGGGTCACCGAGGTATCACCCTGCGAGAAGGACTCAAACAGCTTTTTACGGTCGGTACCACTCAGGCCAATGCCGCTATCCTGTACACTAAAATGCAGCACACACTGATCCATTCCATCATGTTCCATGCGTGCCCGGACAATGATTTCTCCATCCGGAGTGAATTTGATCGCATTGGAAATCAGGTTGGTCAGAATCTGTTTAAATCGTAGCGCATCACCAATAATGTGTTTTGGCACACCATCTGCATAATAGAAGGCCATATCAATATGTTTTTGTGCTGCCAGAGGTGACAACATGTCCATCACATCAAAAATCGCTTCTTCCAGATCAAAAGGTGCCGTTTCCAGTTCCAGTTTGCCGGCATCAATTTTGGAAAAATCCAGAACATCATTGATCAGTGCCAGCAAATGCGCCGAAGACTTACGAATGGTCTGCAAATACAGGCTCTGCTCGTTGCTGAGATTGCCCTGACGTAACAACAGATGAATAAAACCATCAATACTGTTCAGCGGGGTGCGCAATTCATGGGAAATATTGGCCAGAAACACCGACTTGGCCTGGTTGGCCGAGATCGCCTGGTCGCGTGCCTGACGATAGGTAATATTCTGGACTTCTAAAGTGTCGAGGGTACGGCGCAAATCATCTTCGGTCTGTTCGGTATGTTCACGTAGTTCCAGAAAACTGAAATGCAGACGTTTTACCACATTGGCAATATCACGTTGCAATAAACGCAGCTCTCCGGTGCTGTTAATCACCATATGCTGGCCGAGGGTATCGGCATTCAGGCGTTGCAACTGCATGCGAATCTCATACATTGGGGCGATCCAGCGCCGTGAGTAGAAATTCAAGCAAAGTAATAACAATAATAAGGTCAGTAATCCGGTCGCAATCAGTACGATCAGTACTCGGTAACGGGCAATTGCTAGCGGCTGGTTATCCAGTTCGATCGCCAGCCAGCCGGTAGAAAAAGTGTTTTCATTCACTTTAATGGCATAGATATGATTATCTTGATGCAGAATCGGGCCAACAAAATTACCGCTTTTCTCAAATTCTGGCCAAGGCGCTTGTTCCTGAAAGCCGATGCCCAAACGGTTCTTGCCATTTTCGTCCAGAACCGCTGCCCGAACTAGATGCTTTTCATTCAGCATGTTCTGCATGGCATTGTGGGCCTGGTCATATTGCCATGGATACAGATTCAAGATATCCAGTGCATATTCTGAGGTGCCTTGAAAACGGGTGAGAATCGCAATGGCCATCTGCTTCTGCTGGGCACGTGCGGCATTCGAGGTCTCAGTCAACACCAGCATGGCACCGACACAGGCCAAAATGGTAATCGGCACAAAAATCAGCGCAATCAGCTGTCCATAGGCATGATTTAAGTGTAGGCGTTTAAACAGCTTTTTGTTGATCGTTGACATGATTTAAGCAGTATTTTCTTTATGCCTGGCATATTAGCATGCTTTAAATCGACAGTTAAAATTTAAGCATAATTTTTATAAAGCTTCGGATTAGCAGTTAAAAATACAAGAGATTTCAGTTAATTTTGCTCAGGTACAGCAAGACTAAGACGCACGAAATTTCAATCTGTAAAAGTGCCAGACTGAAATAGTATTTTCATCTTCATTAGCGAGCTGCTTCACCTGGCTAAATTATCGGGAAATGTAGTTTATGGCTTGATAGTGTGTGAGTTTTAGTGAGTTTTCTGAAAAAGCCTTGCTAAATGGGTGCAGGGAAAAGCATTTTTTCATACAATAGCCGCACCTCGATATAGGTGCAAATAATGAGTAATACCATCCCTGATTTTCAAGCAGATGAATTTTTGTTAGACCATTATGTAGGCAAAACGCCGCTGGTGCGTTTACAGCGTCTGGCAAGTCACACTCAAGCTACAGTACTCGCGAAACTCGAAGGCAATAACCCAGCAGGTTCGGTCAAAGACCGTCCGGCCTATAATATGATCATGCAGGCCGAGAAGCGTGGGCAGATCAAACCGGGTGACACCCTGATTGAGGCAACGAGCGGAAATACGGGGATTGCATTGGCGATGGTCGCAGCAATGCGTGGCTATAAAATGAAGCTGATCATGCCGAACAATATGAGTCAGGAACGTAAGGACGCGATGCGTGCGTATGGTGCCGAGCTAATTGAAGTAACCAAAGAGCAGGGCATGGAAGGTGCACGTGATCTTGCTGCTCAAATGCAGAATGATGGTGTGGGTCTGGTGCTGAATCAGTTCGGAAATCCGGACAATGTCGAAGCGCATTACCTGACCACGGGTCCAGAAATCTGGCAGCAAACCGGTGGCAAAATTACCCATTTTGTCAGTTCTATGGGCACCACCGGCACCATCATGGGTGTGTCGAAATACCTGAAAGAAATGAATCCTGATATTCAGATCGTCGGTTTACAGCCATCTGATGGTTCAAGCATTGCCGGAATCCGTCGCTGGCCAGAAGAATATCTGCCAACCATTTTCGACCGCAGCCGAGTCGATCGAATTATTGATATTCCACAAATCGAAGCTGAAAAAACCATGCGCAAGCTGGCACAGAAAGAAGGCATCAGTGCCGGAACCTCTTCCGGTGGTGCAGTGTGGGCGTCGATTAAACTGGCAGAAGAACATCCGGATGCAGTGATTGTGTGTATTATCTGTGACCGTGGTGACCGTTACTTGTCTACAGGGTTATTCTCTGTACAAGATCCTGAATAATTATTTGAGCACTGCTTTATGCGCCTGCCTGTTTTAACTTTCGATATTGAAACCCAAACCGATCTCAAATCAGGCGCGCATCTGTTTGGTCTGGACCTGCCCGAGGCAGATCTGGATCAGGCCCTGACCAAATTACGCCGTCAGGATTCAGGCTCCGATTTTCAGCGTTTACCGCTGCATGAAATCGTCTGTATTTCCGGTTTGTGGATGGATGAGCAGGGCATGAAGCTGTTTTCGTTTAGCCGGGAACAACATTCTGAAGCAGAAATTTTGAAAAAATTCTTGTCCATTTTTGACAAGCGCCATCCGACTCTAGTGAGTTGGAATGGCTCACAGTTTGATTTACCAGTAATTCTATACCGTGCCATGTATCATGGGCTCTCTGCACCGAGTCTGTTCGATCAAGGCGAAATTGATACGCAAAAGCGTTATAATAACTACCAGAATCGTTACCATCATCGTCATGTTGATCTGATGGATGTGATGGCCATGTTTCATGCTCGTCATTTCCAGAAGCTGGATGATGTTGCACATTTGCTGGGATATCCAGGCAAGCGCGGTGACGGAGCCTATCGGGTTCCAGAATATGTCCGCAATCAGCAATGGACCGAACTGACGTCGTATTGTGAAGGTGATGTCCTGAATACCTGGCTGGTGTATATCCGCTGGTTGTTGTTAAAAGGCCAGCTGTTACTGCCGGATTATCAGCACCTGCTGCAAAGCACGATTCAATATTTGCATACTCAACCGCAGCATGCGGACTTTTTATCAGTTTGGCGTGAGACTTCGCAACGAACTGAATTTACCCAATTTGATTTTCCCATCTCCACACCCTAGGTTTTCATGAAACATCGAGCACAAGCACGTCCTACCCAGCAACCCGAGTATATTTTTCAGGTTGAGTCACTATCGCATGAGGGACGTGGCATCGCTCATTATGGTTCACATCCGGATCATCCGCAGCATAAACATGGCAAGAAAGTCTTTATCCGTTATGCCTTGCCGGGTGAAACCGTGCGTGCCCGCATTACCCGCGAAGTCAAAAAACTTGAAGAAGCCGACAGTCTTGAATTGTTGAGCGACGCTTCCGAGATTCGCGTGAAGCCGGTGTGTCCGCATTTTGGGATCTGTGGTGGCTGTAATATGCAGCATATTGCTGCGGATGCGCAGATTGAACTGAAACAGAATGTGCTGAAATCGCATCTTCAGCATTTTGCTGGAATCCAGCCTGATCAATGGCTACCGCCTTTACGTTCACAACGTGAAGATTATCGCCGTAAAGCCCGGATTGGGGTGCGTTATCTACCTTCCAAGGATCAGCTGGTGGTGGGTTTTCGTGAGAATCAGTCCAACAAACTGACACCGATTGATCGCTGTATGATCTTGGATCGCGAGTTTGGCTCGGTTACACGTCTTAAACAATTGCTGCAAGGTCTGAATGGTAAGGCCGACATCGGTCATATAGAATTGGCCATGGGGGATCAGGACATTGCGCTGCTGGTGCGTGAAACTGCAAAATTATCTGCCGATGATGTCAACCAATTGCGCGAATTTACGTTACAGAAAGGCTGGCAACTGTATCTGCAGCCTGCCGTCAAAGAAACGCTTTCGCGAATAGATGATACAGAAGCATCTGCACGCTTACACTATGGTCTTGATGACTTTGATGTGAAATTCGGCTTTAATCCTCTGGACTTTACTCAGGTAAATTCAAGCATCAATCCGCAAATGGTACGATTGGCATGTGATTTGCTACAACTGCAACAGGGTGAACGGGTTCTGGATCTCTTTTGTGGATTAGGAAACTTTTCCTTACCTCTTGCGCGCTGTGTTGGTGCGTCGGGTCAGGTGATTGCGGTCGAGGGAAGTGATGAAATGGTTCGACGTGGTGCGGAAAATGCCAAAAACAATGGTATTGCACAAATATCGTTCTATTCACAAGATTTAACCAAAGATTTCTCGCACCACACTTGGGCAAATCAAGGTTTTGATGCATTATTAATCGACCCGCCACGTGCCGGGGCAGAAGAAGTGATGCATTATATCCCTCAGTTTGGAGCTAAAAGAATCGTTTATGTGTCATGTAATCCTGCGACACTCGCCAGAGATGCAGGACTCTTGGTACAACAGGGCTATCGTCTCACCCAAGCGGGCGTGATGGATATGTTTACACATACTGGACATGTTGAATCAATCGCATTGTTCGAAAAAGAAAATCAAATAAACGATTAAAGAAATGATGTTTTTAAAAGTAGGAGACGGGTATGGTCACAGTACGTGAGCAACTCCCTGGACGACTCAATGAGTTGTCACAGGAGACGACTGTAGAACATGCCGAACAAGCACACCAGGATCTGACTGAATGGTTGGATCGGGTTCGTGGCATATTAGATGGCGCACCTTTAACGCAGCTCGAAGAAGTCGCCCACTTAACATTAGAAAGAGAGCTGCAAAGTACGGTTCAGCACCGCTCCAATACCTTTTATACTGGTATTGAGATGGCGGATATTCTGGCGCATCTGCATGTCGATGAAGATACTTTGTCCGCAGCCATGCTGTATCGTGCTGTTCGTGAAGGCGTCATGCCACTCAGTGAAGTATTGGAACAGTTCGGCGAACAGGTGCATAGCCTGGTCAAAGGTACGCTTGCCATGGGTAAGCTGTCTGAGCTGATCGAAAAAAATAAACGCCTGGAAGATCATTTCAATAATAACCAGCGTGAACATCTGTCTGGCATTTACAAAATGCTGATCTCGGTCACCGAAGATGTACGGGTTGTTCTGGTCAAGCTGGCCGAACGTACCTATGCCTTGCGTGAACTGGCCAATTCCTCGCGTGAGCGTCAGGAACGGGTGGCCCGAGAAATTCTGACCATTTACTCGCCACTGGCACACCGCTTGGGCATTGCCCAGCTGAAATGGGAGCTGGAAGATCTGGCGTTCCGTTATCTTGCGCCGGAACGTTATAAAGAAATTGCTTCCTTACTGAATGAAAAGCGTCTGGAGCGTGAACAGTATATTCAGTTTGTGATTGATAAATTACGCAATGAATTGGCCGAACATGGTATCGAAGCTGAAATTAATGGCCGGGTGAAACACATTTATTCGATTTATCGAAAAATGAAAAGCAAGAACCTGAGCTTTGACCAACTCTATGATATTCGTGCTTTACGGGTACTGGTGAAAAGTGTACCGGAGTGTTACCACACTTTAGGTATTGTGCATCAGATCTGGCGCCATATTCCGCATCAGTTTGATGACTATATTACCAATCCGAAAGCCAATGGTTATCGTTCTTTACATACTGCGGTGATTGCCGAGAATAAGTCACTTGAAGTGCAGATTCGTACCCATGCAATGCATGACGAAGCTGAACTGGGGGTGTGTTCACACTTTAATTATAAAGAAGGTGCAAAAACGACAGATCGCTCCTTTAACCATCGTCTGCATTCCTTACGTGCGGTACTTGAGCATTATCAAGAGCGCAATGAAACCAGTGCACATAAAGAATCTGAAGATGAAATAGAGAATTTTGAACATATTCAAGATTTTGAAGGTTTTGAAAAGATCTATGTGTTTAGCCGTGATGGTGATATCAAAGAGCTGCCGCGTGATTCGACCGTACTCGACTTTGCGTATCATGTGCATACCGAGGTCGGGAACAAGTGCTATGCCGCACGGGTAAATCAGCGCTATGTGCCGCTGACTTACACCCTGAAAACCGGTGAACAGGTCGAGATTCTGACCAAAAAAGACCGGGAACCGAACCGGGACTGGCTGGTTAATTCGCTGGGTTATATCAAGACTGCCCGGGCGAGAGATAAATTGCGTCACTGGTTCCGTCAGCAGGATCGCAGCAAGAACCTGGAAGTCGGCCGTGAAGTGCTGAACAAGGAATTGTCACGTCTGGCAATTCACCCAAAATCGATTGATTTGAGTGATTATTGCAACCACTTTAATGTCAAAACCGGTGATGACATTCTGGTGAATCTGGTCAATGGCGATATCAGCCTGCATGCCCTGATTAATCAGGTGAATCGTCATATGCATCTGGATCAGGACGAACCTGAACTGGTGCTAAAACCTGCCCTGAACCCGCGTGCCAGTCATACGCTGTCAGCGCACGGGATTCTGATCGACGGTCTGGATAACGTGGAATTGCATGTCGCGCAATGTTGCCAACCGGTGCATGGTGAGTCAATTGCAGGTTATATCACTCTGAATCGGGGGGTGAGCATTCATAAGGTCGCTTGTCCGGACTATGTGCGCATGATCACTCAAGAGCCTGAGCGTGCGGTAGAAGCGGATTGGGAAATGCAGCCGACTCGTGGTCAGAGCGTACAGATTGTAGTGGAAGCTTATGATCGACGCGGTTTGCTCAAAGATCTGACGCAAGTGATTTTCTCGGATCAAATCAATATCCGTCAGGTGAATACCATTTCGGAAGCGGACGGTATTGCCAATATGAAGCTGCTGATTGAAGTCAAAGGTCTGGCACAACTTTCCAAGCTGCTGGCCCGTCTTGAGCAGCAACCGGGAATTATCAGCGCGCGTCGTCTGGTACAGGGTACTTAATTCCTGTTACCTAAGTTTAAAAAGCCTGCAATTCAATTGCGGGCTTTTTTATTGTAAGGTATTTGAATCACATGCATAAAAAATAGACCAGCAAACCAAAATGAGCGCGACCGAAATATTTGAACGTAGACGAAATAATCTGGCCAAGGTGATTGATCTGCTGATCGAGACGCAGCAATTTAAAACCGGCAAAGAGATCTGTGAGCATTTCGGCTTGTCTGCATCGTATATCGCTCAATTGCTGAATAGCAAACGCCAGATCGGCGAGAAAGCAGCAAGGGAGCTGGAACAACAACTGGGTCTAGATGTGTTCATTCTAGATCAGTCGGATGAGCTGAAAGTTGAATTATCTCCGACTCTAGAGCAAGGTGGACTATTTCAGATGCAGGTGGTACAACAGCAGGCATTCACACTTATTCCCATAGATTCAGCGCTCTCATTCAATCAGGATATTTTTCATCTGCAAGCACAGCATTATGCGATTCAGGTAGCAGGGCCGTATTATTTTCCCAGCTTAAAATCAGGTTGGTGGCTGATTTGTGACAAACAGGCCGGGTTGCCAATTTCATGCATGCTCTGTATATATCTGGTCAATGGCCTGCAGCTAATTTTGCAGTTGGTGAGCGAAGCTCAGGATCATTATGAATTCCAAAGCCTGGATGAACACCGACAGGTGATTTTTCAAAAAACCGATATTGAGAAAATCCATCCAGTCATTTCGATTATTCCCACTGCCACATATTCAAACAGCAGAAATAATTCAGCCCATCATAAGACGGGCTGAACGATGAACATGAAACAGAACAGATTATGGAATCTGGTTCTCGTCTTCAAATTCTGGCTTCACCTGAACAATAAAGTCCTGACGGTTTAGACCACGCCACAAGGCAAAGGCTGTACCAATATAGATCGACGAATAGGTCCCGACAAAGACACCAACAAACATCGCGATCGAGAACCATTTCAGACCATCACCACCCATTAGCATCATGGCAAGCACCACGAGCAATAAGGTCATAGAGGTATGAATGGTACGACGCAGGGTTTCAGTCAGGGCAATGTTAATGATTTCGACCGGTTCTGCACCACGAATCTTACGGAAGTTCTCACGGATACGGTCAGAGACCACGATATTATCATTCAGTGAGAAACCGATGATTGCAAGGAGTGCTGCAAGTACAGTCAGGTCAAATGGCCACTGCATCATCGCAAAAATCCCGAGGGTAACGACGATATCATGGAACAGTGACAATACTGCACCCATAGCCAGCTTGACCTCAAAGCGGATGGTGACATAGACCAGCATCAGCAGGAGCGCAAGTGCCACAGCACCGCCAGAACGGACATAGAGCTCATTACCGACCTGACCACCGACGACATCAACCTTGGGTACTTCTGCCGCATTATTTGGCAGTTGAACCGCTGCTGTAACAGCCTTGGTCAGGTCTTCAGCTTCGATATCTTCCTGAACCGGCATACGCACCATCAGGTCACGTTCAGAACCTAAAGTCTGAACCACAGCATCATTAAAGCCTGCCTGGTTCAATGCCTTGGAGACATCTTCAGGTTTGACCGGATTAGTATAGTTTAATTCGGCTGCCACACCACCGGTAAAGTCCAAACCCAGGTTCAGGCCTTTGGTGGCAATAAAGAAGATACTCGCAACGGTTAAGAGAATTGAAAACAATGCCGCAGGCATCGCAATCTTCATAAACGGAATAATGCGTTCGTCTTCCGGGCGACCGTACTGTTTTTGATTCAGTTGAGTATTTTCAGTCATCAGTGATCTCCTTAAATGCTCAACTTTTTCAAGTTACGTTTTTTGCCATAAATGAGCTGTACCACGGCACGCGTTACTGTAATGGCAGTAAACATCGAGCAGACAATACCAATCATCAGGGTTACGGCAAAGCCTTTGATCGGACCTGTACCAATCGCGAACAGAATGAACGCCACCAGGAATGTGGTCAAGTTCGAGTCGAAAATGGTGTTATAGGCACGATCATAACCGGCCACAATCGCCTGTTTTGGCGAAGCCCCCCATTTCATTTCTTCCCGTATTCGTTCACAGATCAGTACGTTGGCATCGACCGCCATACCAATGGTAATGACGATACCGGCAATACCTGGAAGGGTAAGGGAAGCGCCAATCCAAGACATGACTGTCAGAATCATCGCCAGGTTAAAGACCAGTGCAAAGTTGGCAATCACACCAAACAGACGGAAGAATACCACCATCCAGATGGCGACCAGAAGGAAACCGATCTGAGTTGAAAGTACACCTTTGTCGATGTTTTCTTGACCCAGACTTGGACCAATCACACGTTCTTCTACAAAGTACATTGGCGCAGCCAACGCACCTGCACGCAGCATCAAGGCAAGTTCAGCAGCTTCTTGCGGTGAGTCCAGACCAGTAATACGGAACTGAGAACCCAGTACTGCCTGAATGGTTGCAGCGTTAATCACGACAGATTCAGTATACGGGGTACGAACTTCAGTTTGAGTGCCGGTCGCAGGGTCTTCCACATAATTAATGCGCTGTTTGTTCTCGATGAACAAGACGGCCATACGTTTGCCGACCGCATTACGGGTGGCATCCGACATCAGTTTGCCGCCTGCGCTGTCCAAGGTAATGTTAACTTCAGCACCGCCTGTGTCTTGGCTAAAGCCACTTGATGCATTCTGAACACGTTCACCGGTTAAGATACGGTTACGGTTCAAGAGGAGCTGACGACCACTGTCCAGTGACTCATAAGCAAAGACTTCTGTGCCTGGTGGCAATGCACCTGTAGCCTGACCGGTATATGGATCAATATATTGATCATTCAGGTCAGACACCAGACGGAACTCGAGGTTCGCGGTACGACCTAAGACACGTTTCGCTTCAGCGGTATCCTGTACACCAGGAAGCTCAACCACAATACGGTTGCTGCCCTGGGTTTGTACCAGTGCTTCTGCCACACCTAACTCGTTAATACGGTTACGTAAAGTGGTCAAGTTCTGATTGACAGCATAAGATTCAATTTCTTGCTTACGCACATCAGTATAGTTTAGACGTAAGGTCGAACCGGTCTCGGTCGCAACAGCCTGCTGGGTAAACTCATTGCCATTACGGCGCAAGAAGTCCATCGTTGCAGAACGATCATCATTGTTGGCAAACTGCATCACAATGGTGTTGTTGCTTAAATTCAGGCTATTAAATTTCAGGTTGTTATCACGCAACTGACGACGTAGATCCGTCGCAGAGGTTTCCATACGCTGGGAAATGGCCTTGTCCATATCCACTTCAAGCAAGAAGTGAACACCACCACGTAAATCCAGGCCAAGCTTCATTGGTTTGGCACCAATTTTTTGCAGCCATTCTGGGGTGGTCGGGGCAAGGTTCAGTGCAACCACGTAATCATCACCTAAACCACGACGTAAAGCCTCTTTGGCTTTAAGCTGTGATTCACTTGAATCTACACGTAATAAGGCTGCATTGTTGCCAAAGCTATTGTCATGGGTGGCAATATTTTCAGTTTTTAAAATTTGCTCTGCTTTTTGTACGATGCTTGCATCAATTTGAGTACCGGCTTTGGCACCCGAAATCTGTACAGCAGGTTCATCTGGATACAAACTTGGCAGGGCATATAAGGTACTGATCACCAGGACAACCAGGATCAGTACATATTTCCATGCTGGGTAACGCATTCGTTTTCTTCTTAAAATGAAAAAGTCGTGCGAGGGCACGACTATTTTTGATTAAAGGTTATTTAAAGTGCCTTCAGGGAGGACTGAAATCACACTTGCACGTTGAACTTTGACTTCTACACCACGGCTCAATTCAACCACTGCGAAGTCACCTTCAATCTTGGTGATTTTGCCCATTAATCCGCCTGCAAATACCACTTCACTGCCAACGCCAAGGCTGTCGACCAAAGCACGGTGTTCTTTGGCACGTTTAGATTGAGGACGCCAGATCAAGAAATAGAAGATTGCAATAAAAACAGCAATCATCAAAAGGTTCGCCATCATGCTTGGTTGTTGTGCAGCTTCACCTGCAGCGTGAGCAGTCGAAATAAAAAGGCTCATTACATTTTCCTAAAATAAAAAACTGGTGATCAACTCGATAATAAATTGACATATTCTTGCAATTTACATTGTCTTTTTCCTCAGCGCAAATGCTGATGGATTAATCTTGCGGACAAGGTGGCACTTCCAGGCCACGGCGGGCATAAAAGTCATGAACAAATTCGTCAAATGTACCGTTGTCTAATGCATCACGCATTGTTTCAGTCAAACGCAGGTAATAGCGCAGATTATGAATCGTACCGAGCATAGAGCCGAGCATTTCCCCACATTTCTCAAGATGGAATAAATAGGCACGGGTAAAGTTCTGGCAGGTATAGCAGTCGCAATGCGGATCGAGTGGGCTTTGGTCATGACGGTATTTACTGTTACGGATTCGCACCAAGCCGTCTGTCACAAAATAGTGACCGTTACGTGCATTTCGGGTTGGCATTACGCAGTCAAACATATCCACACCACGACGCACCGCTTCCACAATATCTTCAGGCTTGCCGACACCCATCAAATAACGCGGTTTGTCTGCAGGCATTTTCTCTGGAAGATAATCCAGAACCTTGATCATTTCTTCTTTTGGTTCGCCCACGGACAGGCCGCCAATCGCATAACCATCAAAGTCGATTTCAAGCAGGCCTTTTAAAGATTCATCACGTAAATCTTCATACATGCCGCCTTGAATAATGCCGAACAGCGCATTACGGTTTTTCAGCACGTCATGATGCTGGGTTTTACAGCGTTTGGCCCAGCGTAGAGAAAGTTGCAAAGATTTTTGTGCTTCTTCATGCGTCGCAGGGTACGGGGTACATTCATCAAAAATCATCACAATGTCAGAGTTCAGCGTGTGCTGAATATCCATTGAAATTTCAGGAGATAAAAATACTTTTGAACCATCAATCGGCGAGCGGAAGGTGACACCTTCTTCTTTAATTTTACGCATTGCGCCCAGACTGAAGACCTGGAAGCCGCCTGAATCGGTCAAAATGGGACTATTCCATTTCATAAAGCCGTGCAGGCCGCCATGTTCACGAATTACATCCAGTCCTGGACGTAGATACAAATGGAAGGTATTGCCCAGAATGACTTGAGATTTGATCTCTTTAATGTCGCGTGGCAACAGGCCCTTGACCGTACCATACGTACCCACAGGCATGAACATCGGGGTTTCAACGACACCGTGTTCAAGCGTTAAACGACCACGACGGGCACGGCCCGACTGACCTAATTTTTCAAACTTCATAGGAGTTCCACATCAAGGCGAAAAAACAGTTCGCTGATTGTTATAGCTAAAGGGCGCTATTTTCCTTGATTCTTACACTAAACGCCAGCATTGTAGAGCATTCGCTCTGTAATTTTATTTATCGCTGAAGCTAGGGAACATCCGGAGATATTGGCGGATGGGCAGAAAACTGCTGCAAGCGCTGCTGGATATCTTCCCGGCTAAGGGCGCAGCTGCCATCCGGTTCCGAGGCCATTGCGGCGATATGCTGGATCAATTTCTGGATATAAATATTGCTATCGACAAAATAGGATTCCAAGGTCAGTAAATAGGCATCTTGCGCCACTTGCAGATAATCATAAGGCTCCATCAACAGCATCTGCTCCAGATCAATCAGGATATCTTTGTCGTTTTGTGAGAGTTTCAAGCGTTTCTGCATGGCAGGTAAATGAGTAGTTTGTCTGGATGCCAGAAATTTCTGTAAATGAATATGCTCAGGATTCAGGGTCTGCGCAGATTGGCATTCAAATTCGACTTGGGTGGGCAGGCTCATGAAAAACAGGATGCCATCCAGATCCAGACCATAAGCCTCAGAAAGACGATATTTGGCCTGTTTAAAACTCTCCAGCAATAAATCCAGATGCGTCGCGTGCAGCTGTTTTTGCTGTGCCAATACCGGATGGCCAAAGCTGTGCTGGGTTTTAAAATAATCGGACAGCAAGGTTTTAAAGGGGGTGAGTCCTGAGTCGGGCGAAGTGTGGGCCCGATAACGCCATTTCCGGACATTCCAGCGATCCTGTTCAGCCAGATATTGCTGAGGATCTTCCGGATCTTTAAAAATACTGCGTTCAGTCGAAATGGCCAGATCATCCAGCAGTAAAAATTCGTCAAAGACCAGACTACAGGCATAGATTTGATCATCCTGATAATGGTCGTATAACCGATAAAATTCCTCGACCAGCGTCTGTTGCAAGTGCTCTAAATAATCCAGCATAATTTTTATTCTTTATATTATAAGTTTTAGATAGGTACAGCCGCATCCTTGGCTATTTTTATAATAAGTTAATGCGCCAAGGATGCAAAATTTTATCAGATCTTGCTGTTCACTCAGTGAAAGTTCGGACGGTAATCAAAATTCTGTGTCACGCTTTGATCACGGAATGGACGTACCACTTTTTTTCTGAGTAACATATTATTAATGATGTTGTGCGGAAAAATCTGGATCTGGTTGTTAAACAGCTCGACATTGCGATTATAAATGGTAATCGCCGCACCGACATTTTCATTCTGTTCTTCAATTTCAGCCATCATTTTCAGATAGATGTCATTGGCTTTCAGTTCCGGATAATTTTCAATCACGACATTCAGGCTATGCATTAACTGTTTGTTCAGACTTTCAATGCGTTGTAATTGTCCAATATCGGCATCCTTGATATTCAGGTTCATGATGTTCTGACGCAGTTCGGTGACTTTTTCTAGCGTGCCTTTTTCAAAACTCGAGTATTGCTCGACCAGCGGTTGCAGCCCATCCAGAATTTTCAGTTTTTGCCGTTCATAACTGGCGACATCCGACCAGGCGCGAATCGTAGCGTTATGATGACGGACAATACTGTTGCGGATCATGATAATCGTGACAATCAGCGCCACAATGATCAAACATAAAATCAAAAATCCCATCCGAGATCTCCCCAAGCTATATCTATATTTTAAAAATGATGCGAAAAATTTATTTTAAAAACTGCAGCAGATCATGTTGTAAGTTTTCGAGCTGTTTTAATTTAAACGTTCTCAGGTGGCCGCGCAATGTGGAAATATCGCTAATATTCTGCTGCTTGCTCGATACCTGAAATAAATCATGGGGCCCTAGATAGCACAGCATCTTATTTTCTGGGTGAAACAGTAAATCACCCTGACGCTGTTCAAAAAAGTCGGCCAGTCGCAGCACAAAACCCGGACTGAGTAATTTGGCAGTTTGCAGCGGATCACTGCCATAAAAGCTTAATCTCTGGTTGGTGCGAATATCGCTGCTGTGCCAGGGATGGCTATAAGGATAATAAAATTTCTTTCTGGAAGTCGTAACGGCCAGTCCCTGAATCTGGATATCAAACACAAATACGCCCCACAGGTCTTTATGGACCTGCATCAGTTTGACTGGCTGACCTTCCTTATTTCGGGCCTGTACTTCATCAATATAGTGGTATTGGAACAGTAGCACCTGATGTTGCTGGCCATTTTCATCTTCCCAGACCGTGCTGGCATAACGCTGAATCTCATTACTCAACGAACCTTGATTGAATACTGGAAATAATTGTTTTAAATGCCGGATAAAGTGCAGGGGATTGAGTGGCATGGAAATATGCAGTGGCTGTTTTTGAAAGGCAAGCTGATATTTTTTGGCCAGTGCCTGTTCTTCCAGAAAAGCAATGACTTCCTCTAAGGGCTGCTGCTGTTCATAGCAAATATAGGCCCAGAAGATACAGAGACAGCCGAGAAAAACACTGCCCTGAATCCAGATATTTCCCGGCGCAATAAAAATGCTGCCAATCAGAAAAAGCCCAATTCCGGCAAGCGCAAGCGGCAGGTTATTTTCAAACTTGAGCGTAATCGGGCCATTCCAGGGATGCAGCCCATCCAGCAATTGCTGATGCGTTTTGGCCTGTTGACCCAGATCCCAAAGCCGAGCGATATTTTGAAACACCACTGCATTTTTCTTGCGGCGAATATGAATGGACTGTTGTACAGACTCGATCGGCATGGGCAATGGTTCTTGCTTATTTCGCCTGATCAATCAGCATGGCATCGCCATAACTGAAGAAGCGATACTGGCTGTCTACTGCATGCTTATAAGCATTGAGAATATTGTCACGATTGGACAAGGCAGACACAAGCATTAACAGGGTCGATTCTGGTAAATGGAAGTTAGTGATCAAACGATCGACCACTTTAAACTGATAACCCGGATAGATGAAAATCTGGGTATCACCTGTCCAGGCTGCCAGTTCACCGTTATGTGCTTGTGCTGCACTTTCGACTGCACGGGTGGCAGTCGTGCCTACAGAAATGACTTTATTACCGCGGGCTTTAGTCTGACGAATCATCTCGACCGCAGTTTCAGGGACGTCGCACCATTCGCTGTGCATGATGTGATTTTGAATATCATCGGTACGCACTGGCAGGAAAGTACCTGCACCAACATGTAGGGTCACAAAAGTTTTTTGAATCCCTTTGGCTTCCAATTTTGCCAACAGATCGGCATCAAAATGCAGGCTGGCAGTAGGTGCTGCAACGCTGGCCAGTTTGGTTGGGTCATTAAACACAGTTTGATAACGTTCAGTATCAATCTCTTCCGCTTCACGGTTGAAATAAGGCGGAATCGGCAAGGCGCCGTATTGATCCAGCACATCGAGAATTGGTTGTGAAAATTCTACAATAAACAGATTTTCATGACGGCCTTGTACGGTCACTTTCACTGCATCCGGGCCAATAAAAAGTTCTGCACCGGCTTTCGGAGTGTTGCTGGCCTTAATATGACAATAGGCAATAAAGCGATCTTGCATACGCTCAACCAGCACTTCTACCGCACCGCCTGAAGCACGTTTACCTTTTAAACGGGCCTTCATGACTTTGGTGTCGTTTAATACCAACAAGTCGCCGTCTTCAAGTAAATCCAGAATATCGGTAAATTGATGGTCATGATATTGACCTTGGGCATTGAGGTGCAACAGGCGAGAGGCACTGCGTGTTTCCAGTGGGTAGCGAGCAATCAGCTCATCGGGGAGATCAAAATTAAAATCAGAAAGTTGCATGATGATTTACGCTAAAAAAACTGCGGCTAGTATAAACTTTTTTCTTTTTTATGGCGGGAATTGCTCGATTTTAAAACGAAAAAATGCGATTTGTTTTAAAAATAAACAAATGAAAATATTCTGCGTTGACAGTGCTGAGAAATCGCGTATTATACCTTTCATCCACTCCCGAGGTGGTGAAATTGGTAGACGCGGCGGACTCAAAATCCGCTGTCAGAGATGACGTGTCGGTTCGAGTCCGACCCTCGGGACCAAAATTCTAGAAAACCCCAAGCGCATTCAGTCTTGGGGTTTTTTATTGCCTGAAAAATAATAACCTGTTTCTTTTTATCTTCTCTTCAAAATTATCTACTTGATTTAAAAGACAACTCGTGAAAATAACATTGCATAGCACCGTTTAAAAATAGATTACTTCAGTGATTGCGATGCATGAATTGGACATAAAAAAAACCGGCACGTCAGTGCCGGTTTTTTTAATCAATTTAACCTAAGGTTAAATCGATTTTTTAACTCATTACATAGAAGCAAGAGCAGCATTCAAAGTAGCACTTGGACGCATCACTGCATTTACTTTCTCTTGATCAATCGCATAGTAACCGCCGATGTCTACTGATTTTCCTTGAACTTCTGCAAGCTCAGCAACGATTTTCTCTTCATTTTCAGCTAAAGTTTTTGCAAGAGGTGCAAACTTCGCTTTCAATTCAGCATTTTCGTCTTGAGCAGCAAGTTCTTCAGCCCAGAATTTCGCCAGGTAGAAATGGCTGCCACGGTTATCAAGCTCACCTGTACGACGAGAAGGTGACTTGTCGTTATCCAGTAATTTACCAGTTGCACGGTCTAAAGTTTTGGCAAGTAACTTGATGTTGTCATTGCCTTCTTTAATACCCATTTCTTCTAAAGAAACTGCAAGCGCCATAAATTCACCCAGTGAATCCCAACGTAAGTGGTTTTCTTCAACTAACTGCTGTACGTGCTTAGGAGCAGAACCACCTGCACCTGTTTCGTACATGCCGCCACCCGCCATTAATGGCACGATAGACAACATTTTCGCAGATGTACCCAATTCCATGATCGGGAACAAGTCAGTCAGATAGTCACGCAGGATGTTACCTGTTACAGAAATAGTATCTAGACCGCGAGCAACACGTTCAAGCGTATAACGCATTGCACGTACTTGTGACATGATCTGGATATCAAGACCAGTGGTGTCATGATCTTTCAGGTATTTTTCAACTTTCTTGATCAGTTCATTTTCGTGTGGACGGTACGGGTCAAGCCAGAAGATTGCTGGCATGCCAGAGTTGCGTGCACGAGTCACAGCAAGTTTCACCCAGTCGCGGATCGGTGCATCTTTCACCTGACACATACGCCAGATATCGCCTTCTTCCACATTTTGAGACATTAACACTTCACCTGTTTCTAGGTCAGTGATGTTCGCAACACCTGCTTCAGGAATTTCGAAAGTCTTGTCGTGTGAACCGTATTCTTCCGCTTTTTGCGCCATCAAACCAACGTTAGGTACAGTACCCATGGTTTTTGGATCGAAGTTGCCATTCCATTTACAGAAATTGATCATTTCCTGGTAAATACGTGCGAAAGTTGATTCAGGCATGACTGCTTTACAGTCGTAGGGCTTGCCGTCAGCGCCCCACATTTTACCGCCACCACGAATCATTGCAGGCATAGAAGCATCTACAATCACGTCGTTTGGTGAATGGAAGTTAGTGATGCCTTTTGCAGAATCAACCATCGCTAAAGCTGGACGGTGTTCTTGACAAGCATGTAAATCAGCAATGATTTCTTCACGTACAGAGGTTGGTAAAGTTTCAAGCTTTTCGTAAAGACCGGCCATACCGTTATTGACATTAATGCCAAGCTCATCAAAAAGCTTGCCATGTTTTTCGAATGCTTCTTTGTAGTAGATTCTTACACAGTGACCAAAGACGATTGGGTGAGACACCTTCATCATGGTTGCTTTAACGTGTAAAGAGAACAGAATGCCTGCTTCACGACAGTCTTCAAGTTCTTTTTCGTAGAAGTCGCAAAGTGCTTTCTTGCTCATGAACATTGAGTCGATGATTTCGCCGTCTTGAAGCGCAACTTTTGGCTTAAGAACAATGGTTTCACCAGACTTGGTGATCAATTCCATTTTCACATCACGTGCGCGGTCTAAAGTCATTGACTTTTCGCCGTGGTAGAAGTCACCTTCGTCCATGTGTGAAACGTGAGTTTGAGACCACTGTTTCCACTCGCTCATAGAGTGCGGGTGTTTTTTCACGTAGTTTTTAACGGCAGCAGGCGCACGACGGTCTGAGTTACCTTCACGTAGAACAGGGTTTACTGCTGAACCAAGACATTTGCTATAACGTGCCTTGATTGCTTTTTCTTCTTCAGTGGTCGGGTTTTCAGGATAGTCAGGGATTGCATAGCCTTTAGACTGAAGTTCCTTGATACACGCTGTTAGCTGGCCAACAGAAGCACTGATATTTGGGAGTTTGATAATGTTCGTGTCTGGATCTTGTGTAAGACGACCTAGCTCAGCTAGAGTGTCAGGCACCTTTTGCTCTTCGCTTAGGTAATCTGTAAATTCGGAGAGCACGCGCACAGCTACAGAGATGTCACTTTTGACGATCTCAACGCCAGCTGGCTTAGTAAAGGTCTCAATGATCGGCAGCAGAGAATAAGTCGCCAGTAATGGCGCCTCGTCGGTCAGTGTGTAAATGATAGTTGACTTTCCACCAGCCATATATAGCCCCTTGCGTTGGATTGAGTTTCTGAGGACCGAACTTTTGGCCCAGCCTCTTTGAACCGATTTGCTTAAATAAAAACATTGAGAGTATCGTCTTTCAGCGCATTTCAGTCAACGAAATATGCCTTTAGATTGAAATTTGGGCGAAAATTTGTACAGATTTGTGCGGTTTAGCCGTGTTTGTATTTTGTACAAAAAAATAATCTTCTATCGCTGTAAATCCTGATGAAAATGATCGGAAATGATTCGCTAGCCAATTGTATTCACTGAAAATGGTTTTTTGATCCTGACACAGGCTTAAACTGATCCTCGATATGGAGATGGATACCGAGTGACTGGATGCTGTTTTGCGCAAATTCAGTCAGGCTGATGATGCAAATTTGTCCTTGGCAGATGGCTACATCATCATGGAATAGCTTTGCGCTATACTGGCAAGCATCAATGAAATGATCTTAAAGATTGACGCTAACAAGGAAATGTAATGCCCAGCTTGTTTATTGTGATGCTCGGTGGTCGTCATGCCCGTGCCAATACAGAAGTTCATGATGTGGTTTTGGCAATAGGAGAGAGTCTGGAAGATACCTATCCGCAATTGAAAAATGCCTGGTTTGCGGAACAGAAAGGTCTGCATATTGATGCCTGGGCGCAAATCAACGGGCTAGAGTTTGAAGGCAAGTCCTATGCGCTGCAATTTACTGATGCACAGCCACAGCAATCCGATGAAAAACTTTGGCTGATTAATCTGGGTGGTTATGATCCACGTGAGTTTGGAGAGTTGCATCGTTATGTGCTGGTGGTTGCACAGAATGCCATGGTCGCTAAACAGCGCGGCAAAGCTTACTTCGCCCGGCACTGGCAAAAACAGCATACTGACCGTGTGCTGGATGTAGATGACTGTATTGCCATTGATCAGGTTTATGGTCGCTACGTAGAACTGTTAGAGGGTAGTTTCAGTGGCAATCGTT
Organism: Acinetobacter lwoffii; assembly: GCF_024129115.1. GTDB lineage: Bacteria > Pseudomonadota > Gammaproteobacteria > Pseudomonadales > Moraxellaceae > Acinetobacter > Acinetobacter lwoffii_T. The sequence goes on along the minus strand of NZ_JAMXXO010000018.1, from coordinate 18,040 downwards.
GGGAAAATACTTATCTCACGATTTAAAGCAGTTTGCGATTGAATTAAACCTAGGGCTAGCTGAATGATTCGACGAGTGACTTAAAAAAATCTTTATCAAAATTTAATAATCGGCATAATACTGCCAAGGAAAAGCAGTTTTGACTGAGATGGAATGTCTTAAATGGATTTAATTCAGGCAAATGGACAACCGCGTTATGGACGTTTCAAGGAACTTCCAAAAAGTATTGACTATCAGGCATATCAATACAAGAATCCTTATGGTCATGTGCTGTCAGGCTGGCGTAAGCATCTAAAATATAAAAAATTCAAATTCTGTAGTATTCAGCACGAGCATTATACCATTGGACTGGCAATTGCCGATATCGCATGGGCAGGGCATGGTTTTGTCTATGTCTATAACCATATGACCAATGAAGTGCTGGAATGGAATGCGATTAATTTCCTGTCACGCAACACTGTGCTGGATGAACAGCCACTGTTTAATCATAGTTATTTCCATAAGTCACCTTTTCAGATCGATATCCAGCATGCCAACGGCGTGCGTTATATCAACGTCAGCAAATACGGCGAAATTAAACTCAGTGCCCGGATTTTCTGTGCCGGAACCGATCCACTGAGTATGTGCAGTCCGACCGGCATCAATGGCTGGACCTATACTCAGAAACTGACCACTTTGGGCTGTGAAGGCTTTTTCATTAACAAGCAGGGTGAAACCATTCAGTTTAATGAACGCAGCTTTGCTTCTCTGGATGATACCTGTGGCTTTTTGCGCCCGGAAACGGCCTGGTTCTGGTTGTCCTGTAATTTCTGGGATGTGAACCATAATCGGATTGGACTTAATCTGGCTTCAGGTGTGAATGAAAGTTTTGGCAATGAAAACTGTCTGTGGATCAATGGGAAGATTTATCCGTTGGCCGATGTGCTGTTCCAGCAGGAATCGGAAAACCAATGGACGATTCAGTCGCTGGATGAAAAATTGAATCTGATGGTGAGTACAGGCTGGCGCCGTTATGAAAATCTGAACCTGCGTCTGGTCGGAAGTCAGTTTAGTCAGTGGCAAGCCAAGGTTTCCGGAACGATCCAGCAGGATGATCAGGAAATTATTTTACTGAATGAATATGCCTTGCTTGAGCAGCATTATGCCAAATGGTAAAAGTGCAGGACATAAGACCTAATTTAAGAGCCTTCAATTTTTGAAGGCTCTTTTGATTTGAGCTTAATCTTTGGCGGCCTGCCAGAAGGCTTCACCTGCTTGAATTGGATCATTGGTTTCGGCTAAGGTTTTTACCCAGACATCGTATTGCGCAATCACAGGATGTTGACTGGGATGAAAATCTTTTTTAAACCAGTCCCGATATTGTGGGCCCATACGGGTCAAGGTACCGTTACGGCCAAACAACCAGGGCAGTCCTTTCAGGTTCATTTGCAAACGCTCTAAGACACTGAACCCATCATGTTTCAGCATGACATTGGCGCGATAGGCAGTATAACTAAACATCAAAAATGTCGTGCTGAGCAGGGTCATTTTGCGCATCCATTCAGGTGTTTTTGCAATATCTTTCATCACGTCAAAAGCCACATCACGATGTTCCATTTCTTCAATCGCATGCCAGGCAAACATGGCACGTACATAAGGATGCCCGTCTTTTAAGGTGGATTTTTGACCGTAAAAAGTTTCAGCCATCAGCGCAGTCAAGTGTTCTGCCGCTGCCGTCGTGGCAATATTGAACTGTGCTGAACGATGTTTGAGGTCATGAGCGAACATATTATTCAGACGCTCAATAAAATCATCGACAGGCATGCCTTGTTCACGCATCAGCTGGTTCATTTTCTCATGGGCAATGCCGTGCTGTGCTTCCTGACGAATAAAATCTGCCACACGTTTTTGCAGCTCCGGGTCTGTGATCTGATCTCGGAACAGGCGCACACTTTGAATAAAATAACGCTCGCCATCTGGAAAGGTCAGGCTCAAGGCATCGAACATGCGGGTCAGAAAGGGATCGCCGCCAAACCAGTAGCGCGGAATTTCATCCAGTTTAAAATCAAGCTGGGTCCGGACCACGGGCTTTATTGAAGATTTTAATACTGCATTCATCTTAGAAGTTCTTTTTTGTGACGATGCTGACAGTATGTCGGGGAATGCCGTAATTGTTTTGACAGTGCTTGCCAATTTTTATACATTTTATGCCAAATGAAAATAAAACTGCTTAGACTAAAGCAGGCAGCGGGAAGCGCGCATGCAAGAAATTAAAATATCCAATGGTTATATTCAGCTTTGGGCGACTTATCTGCGCAGTCTGCAAATTGAGCCTTTGGAAGCTGACTTTCTGCAAGATGTACATGAAGCGCTTGTCCCCCTGATTGATCAGCCTTTTGCCACGCAAGTGCCGCTGGAATTATTAAATCAGCTTCTGTTAAGAACCCGGCAACATTTAAACTGTCCACAACTAATTTTCGAGATCGTGCAGGTTATTCGTCCAGAACATTTTGGCGTGCTCGGCTATATGGCTTCGCGAAGCAGCAGCGTTGCGGAAATGATCCGGCATATTATGCGTTTTCAACGACTGGTGATTGATGGCAGTGAGTTTGTACCTTTGCAGTTGAAGCAGCGTGAACACAGTATTGAATTATTTTGGGCCTATCTGGACGAAAAATATAATCTGCTCAATGAACTGACCATGGCCGCGATGGTACAGTTGGGACGTGTCATTTTACAGGATCATCAACTGTTAGTCCGTTGTGTACGCTTTGCCCATGCGCCCGATAGGGGACAAATGCATTATCAAAAGTTTTTCGCCAGCGAGGTGATATTTTCCCAAGCCTACTATGGCATAGAACTGGATCTACAAGGACTGGCACATCGGTCTGAGCAGGCAGATCCGATGCTGTTGCAGTTGCTGGTGCATCAGGCAGAACAGGCGATTGCCGCCAAGCCGCCCCTTGAGAATCATTTGGAACAGGCGCAGCAAATGATTGCTGAACAGCTGCGAACCCAGCATCAGGCGATTAAAGTTGAACAACTTGCTCAGCAGTTATTGATGTCGACACGGAGTTTGCAACGCTTATTTAGTACCCATGGCACTTCATTTAAAAAACTGCTGGAACAGCAGCGGATCAAACGTTGCGAGCTGTTGTTGCAGAAGGGATTAGGTCTGACCGAAATCGCCGAGCAGCTGGATTATTCTGACCAGTCGGCATTGGCACGGGCCTACAAGGCAGCCACCGGACAGACCTTGTTAGAGCGAAAAAGGCAGTTACACAAAGCACGAAGCTGAAAAAAGCGACCGGTATCGGTCGCTTTTTTATTTTCGCAGGATGATGGATTAAGTGCTTGCTTTCACCTGAGGGAATCTAAACGCGATCGCAGCAATCGCAAAAATGGCCAGAATCCAGCAATAGTACACACCACCAATCAGTTCAACCGGCGAGATTTTTGCAATGGAACAGGCCAGTAGTAACTGTGCGCCATAAGGAATTAAACCCTGTACCACGCAAGAGAAAATATCCATCAGTGCCGCAGAACGCTTGGGATCCACCCCGTATTCTTTGGCGACTTCACGCGCCATATCACCAGACAGAATAATCGCCACGGTATTATTGGCCACAAAGATATTCGAAAACACCACCAGAAAACTAATCCCGATTTCGCCGGCACGTTGCTTCCCAACTTTAAATAGACGGGTCAAGCTATAAATGCGCTCGATCAGCCAGCGTAAACCGCCTTCTCGTTGCATGATCGCCGAGAGGCCACCCAGGAACATCGACAATAACGCCACTTCAAACATGCCGACAAAGCCATCATAAATTGAAGTATTCAGTTTGAGCAGATCAAATTCAGCTGTGGCAAACAGGCCAAACAAGCCGGAAAGTAACACCCCAATGGTCAGCACAGCGAGAACGTGTAAACGGCTAAAGGCTAAAATAAATACGGCGATATAAGGTAAAACCAGAAGCCAGTTAAAATCCTTGTATTCCACTGCATTGCTACTACTGGTACTCAACACGTAAATCAAAATAGTGACGATTGAGGCTGGAACCGCAATCCAGACGTTGACCCTGAACTTGTCACGCAGTTGTACGCGTTGGCTGGTGGTCGCCGCAATGGTGGTGTCTGAGATCATGGACAGGTTATCACCAAACATGGCACCACCGACCACTGCACCAATCGCATAAATCACATCAATATCGGTAACCTGGGTGAAACCAAAAGCGATTGGCGCACAAGCCGCAATGGTGCCCATGGAGGTACCCATCGCCGTGGCAATAAAGGCCGAGATCACAAATAACATCGGCAGAATAAATGTGGGTGGAATCACCGACAGGCCCATCTGCACGGTGGCGTCGACGCTGCCAATGGCGCTACTGACGCTGGCAAAGGCGCCGGCCAGCATAAACACCATAAACATCAGAATTAAGTTTGGATGACTGGCACCTCTGAGGAATTCCTCAATGCCCTGGTTGAGTTTGCCGCGATACACTAATGCAGCCAAGATAATCGCAGGCAGGGCAGCCACAGGCGCTTTCACCTGATAGAACGCGAACTCGGTTCCGATCAGGGAATGATAGATCCCGCTACCCAAAAATATGGTTAAAAATACAATAAGCGGCAGCAGTGCAATGGCGCGTGCCTGCACTGTAGCCTCAGAATCAGTCTGCATAGGAGATAAAAAAGTAAGAGAATAGGACTAGTATAAAGCAGGTTTTGCAATTTCAGAAAACTTTAAATGAATGCACTAACATCTGCATTTTTATTAATTTTTATATGATAAAGATAAGTTTATCTAAATATTCAAGATTTTAGGTAATAGCAAAATTAGGCATCTTTGATCATTGTGAAAAAAATCAAAATAATCGTAAATAGACCCTTCCGAATTGTTTTGAAATCTTCGCACAGGAAATGAAGTACTCGAGGTCGGTATCGCAGACTGTTCATTGGACAAAAAATAGCGTTACAATGCGATGTCTTGTATTTCTACATAGTCAATGCCTCAAGTTTGAAACACGTTAAGGAAAATACCACCCTATGTCACGTTTAGCCACACGATTTGGACAACTTAAATCTCAACAGCGTAAAGCTTTAGTTTCTTATGTCATGGCGGGTGATCCGCATCCAGAAGTCACAGTGCCTTTGCTGCATGAGATGGTGGAAGCGGGTGTCGACGTGATTGAGCTGGGACTTCCTTTCTCGGACCCGATGGCAGATGGGCCGGTGATTGCACTAGCTGCTGAACGTGCTCTGGCAGGTGGAACCAATACCCTGGATGCCCTGCACATGGTGAAAGAATTTCGCTTGAAAGATCGCGAAACACCAGTGGTGCTGATGGGTTATCTGAATCCGGTTGAAGTAATTGGCTATGAAAAGTTTGTGGCTTATGCCTATGAATGTGGAGTAGACGGTGTGTTGCTGGTGGACTTGCCACCAGAAGAAGCACAAAGTCTGGGTGAAGTACTGGAAAAATATGACATGGATCAGATTTTCCTGCTGGCACCAACTTCAACCGATGCACGTATTCAACATGTAGCAAAACAGGCCAGCGGCTTTATTTACTATGTGTCACTGAAAGGCGTGACCGGTGCAGCAACTTTAGATGTTTCTGAAGCCGCTACACGCATTCAAAAGATTAAAGCTGTGACTGATGTTCCTGTAGGCGTAGGTTTCGGTATCAGTGATGCTGCATCTGCGAAAGCGATGGGTGTTGCTGCCGATGCAGTTATTGTGGGTAGTGCGTTTGTAAAGCAGTTTGCAACGCTCGCACCAGAACAAGCCGTTATTGCGACGGTGAATAAAGTCAAGGAGCTTCGAGCAGCGCTCGATGAGTTAGTATGAGTCAACAAGTGAAATCAGGCAAAATTCTGAGCCCATCGACCCCATGGACGGAGCGTACTGTTCCGGGCATTCAGGTACCCGATGAGCAAACGGCATATAAAGCGACATTTACCGAGCCTACGATTGAGTGTCCTGAATGTCATGCATTGGTGACCCGTACAGCCATGTCATTTAATGCCTATGTCTGTCCGCAATGTGATGAACATTTGCGCATGAAAGCCCGCGAACGTCTGAACTGGTTCTTTGATCAGGTACAAACAGAATTGGGTCAGGAATTTATAGCCAAAGATCCGCTGAAATTTGTCGATAGCAAAGCGTATCCCGATCGTATGGCAGAAGCGCAAAAGAAAACCGGTGAAACTGAAGCGCTGGTCGTGATTCAAGGTCTGCTGAAAGGCGTACCGATGATTGCCTGTGCGTTTGAATTCGACTTCATGGGTGGTTCTATGGGGACTGTGGTCGGTGACCGCTTTGTTCAGGCTGCAGAACGTGCGATTGAAGCTCGTCAACCTTTGATCTGTTTTGCTGCTTCGGGTGGTGCGCGTATGCAGGAAGGCATGTTGTCCCTGATGCAAATGGCGCGTACTTCGGCTGCAATCCAGCGTTTAAAAGAAGCAGGTCTGCCTTATGTAGTGGTACTGACTCATCCGGTATACGGTGGTGTAACTGCCTCATTGGCAATGCTGGGTGATGTACATCTTGCTGAACCGAAAGCGATGATTGGCTTCGCAGGTAAACGTGTGATCGAACAAACCGTACGTGAGAAACTGGAAGAACCGTTCCAACGCGCGGAATACTTGCTTGATCATGGGGTAATCGATCAGATTGTTCACCGTCATGCATTACGTGATACAGTTTATCGTATCGTTACGAAGTTGATGAATTTGCATTGAACACAGCCCCATTAGCAACAGATTCTTTAAACACATGGCTCGATTATTGGAGCCATGTTCACGTTACGGGTATTGATTTAGGTCTGGAGCGCGTTATTCCGGTGGCTGAAAAGCTGGGCGTGACATCTCCAGAGGCCAAAGTACTGACGGTGGCGGGAACCAATGGTAAGGGTTCGACCACCACTACACTAGCCGCGATCCTGAATGCACAAGGCTTTAAGGTCGGGCTATATCAGTCTCCACACGTGTACCGTTTCAATGAACGCGTGAAGTTAAGCGGCATTGAAGTGGAAGATCGGTTACTCATTGATGCTTTTGTTCAGGTCGATCAGGCTCGTCGTGAATGCGGTTTGAGCCTGTCTTTCTTTGAAGCTACCACACTGGCTGCTTTTGTGATTTTTAAAGATCAGCTGTGTGATGTGTGGGTGCTGGAAGTTGGCTTAGGCGGCCGTCTGGATGTGGTCAATGTGGTTAATCCGGATGTGGCGGTAATTACCAATATTGGTCTGGATCATACCGACTGGCTTGGCAACACCATCGAGAAAATTGCTTTTGAAAAGGCCGGAATTATCCGCCCGGATATTCCAGTCGTGTTTGGTGGACAGCAACAGATCCCGCAAGCCATTCTAAATAAAGCTCAAGAATGTAATGCATCTTTGTATGCAATCAACCGTGATTATTTCTATAAAGCCTTTGAAGATGGCCAGAGCTGGGCTTTTGCTTCATCGGGTACGACCTTAAAACTCCCAACAGGTTCGCTGGCACTGGATAATATTTCTACCGCCGTGGCCGCCATTCTGCTGAGCGGATTAAACGTCAGCCAGCAGGCAATTGCACAAGGCATTCAAACGGCAAAATTGCCGGGACGGTTTGAAATCCGTCAAATCCAGAATAAAACCGTGATTTTTGATGCAGGACATAACCCGCATGGGGTGGAATTTCTGCTGAAACAATTACGAGATTATTTAAATTACAATCAAAAATATAATGAAGTCATTTGTGTATTTTCAATGCTGGCAGATAAAGATATAAATTCTGTCGTCAAGTTATTGAAAGACACGGTTCAATTGTGGAAAATTGCACCATTATTCGTCCCACGTGCGGCAGAGGTCACAGTTTTGGCTGATGCTTTAAGCGGTGAGGCGGTAGAACAATTTGACAATGTAAAATTAGCTTTTAAATCAGCACTGGATCAAACAGATAATAATCAGCTGATTTTGGTATGTGGATCATTTCATACCTTAGAAGCGGTATGGGAGTATTTGGAAGAATGTCAATGAATAACAAACAGCGCTGGATGGGCGGTGTTGTTTTACTCGGTGGTGGTGTTTTATTGGCAGCATTACTCCTGAAAGGCCAAGATGAAATCAATCAGGACCGTCAGCAAAATCCGGCACAGGCTGCGGAAGTTGAAAATAAAGAGGCAGGCAATCATTCGCTCGGTTCTTTGACGGTCGATGTAGAAACAGAAAAGCGTTTACTTGAACAGCAACGCCGTGATCGCGAAAAAGCGGTTGCAGAACAGGAGGCGCGTGCAGCCGAATTTTTAGCGATGCAACAGCAGGCTGAAGCAGATGCTGCACGTAAAGCGGCTGAAGAATATGCTGCCCTGAATGCACACCGCCTAGGACAGCAAAGTTCCGATAATATTCCACCAGAACTGGTGGAAGATGAACAGGCCAAGCAGAAACGTCTGGCTGAAGAAAAAGCGGTGCAAGAAAAAAAGTTAGCCCAGCAGCAGCTGGACCAACAAAAAGCCAATAGTTCTACTGACGCAGCCAAGAAAGAAGCAGAGCGTAAAGCTGCTGAAAGTAAAGCCGCTGAAGAAAAACGCAAGTTAGAGCAACAGCAAAAAACCGAAGCAGAACGTAAGGCGGCTGAAGCAAAACGTAAAACCGAGGAAGAGCGTAAAGCGGCTGAAAAGAAAGAAGCTGAACGTAAAGCTGCCGAGGAAAAACGTAAAGCTGACGAAAAACGTAAAGCTGAAGAAGCCAAGAAAAAGGCTACAGCCGAAGAAGCCAAGAAGAAAGCAGAAGCTGAGCAGGCGCGTAAGTTACTGGAAGGTGAAGAGGACAAGCAATGGATGGTACAGGTGGCACTGGCAGCGAATGAAGCCAATGCAGATGCTGTAGCAGCCAAACTGCGTGCTAAAGGTTATAAAGTGACCAAAAGCTCAACTTCTAAAGGTGTACGCATCATGGTGGGGCCGTCCAAAGACCGTGAGACTGCAGATGCACTCCGTAAGAAAATTGCGTCTGATGCCAGCCTGAATATGAAATCAGCTTGGGTGAATGATTGGGTGCCACTGGATAAGCGTTAATTCTTTGCATTAACCAAAGTTTTTGTAGATGGATTCGTGAGTTGCTCGCGAATCCATTTTACATTTTTAGGGGTGAATAGATTGTCAATATTGCGCCAAATGGCATGAAAGCCATAACCGCCATGTTTCATTTCCTGTAGTGCCTGCTCAATCGGCCAATGTTCAAAAATAATCCGGTACATGGCGACACTGGCACCGGTTCGGTCTGAGCCGTGATAACAATGCAGGAGCACCTTTTGATGATTTTGTTGTGCTTGCTGAATCAGTAGCATAATTTTCAATAAATCTTCCCGATCAATTGCCCAGGTATGTATGGGTACATGATGCAGCTGAAATTTTTCATTGCTCAAAAGAAAGCTGTCTTTATCCCGTGAACGTAAATTAATAACCACATCGATCTTATGCTGTTTTAATAAAGGAATGAGTTCAGTTGAAGGCTGCTCACTACGATAGACAAAATTGCTGATTTGATGAAAATTATGATCCTGATGAATGGGCTGTCCCCAATGTTGAGGACGTTGAGGTTCAGGTAGGGCGGGCGTAGTCATGCAACCTTTCAGGAGGCAGCTCATCAGGATTAGAAATATGCAGATTTCCATACAGAGCATAGATGTTGTTTTTGTTATTTCAAGTTTAAAGTGGATATGGGATTTTGAATATAAAAAAGCCTATCCGAAGACAGGCTGTATCAACAAATCGAATCCGTGGCACGTCAATGTCGTATTCGATAAAACATAAAATCTGGAAAAATAGAGTTTCTCTTATTCTTTACTACGAGCTCCATCTTATCCTGTGCTACGCGCTTCGCTTGTCTTGCGCAAAATTAAAAAGGAGTCCTTTTAATTTGTTGCTCGAAGCATAGCTTCTCACCTTCTTGCGGAATATATTCCTCAGGGCAGAGCAGTGCTCTGCTTATCCTTGCTCAGGATGGGGCGTTAAGCGCAGGTAAGGCGTGACCGCTGTATAACCTTTTGGAAAACGTTGCTTGATTTCTTCCTCATCTTTCAGTGAAGGGATAATCACAACATCATCACCATGCTGCCAGTTCGCAGGCGTTGCTACTTTATGGCTATCGGTGAGTTGCAGGGAGTCCACCACACGCAAGATTTCATGGAAATTACGGCCGGTCGATGCAGGATAAGTAATAATCAAACGGACTTTTTTATTGGGATCAATGACCACTAAAGAACGAACCGTTAGAGTTTCACTGGCATTTGGATGAATAAAGTCATATAGCTCGGAAACTTTACGATCCTGATCGGCAATGATCGGGAAATTCACCGTGGCGTTCTGGGTTTCATTAATATCTTTAATCCAGCCATGATGCGACTCCACATCATCAACTGACAAGGCAATCGCTTTAACACCACGTTTTGCAAACTCATCTTTCAGTTTTGCGGTATAGCCAAGTTCAGTCGTACATACCGGTGTATAGTCGGCAGGGTGTGAAAATAAAATGCCCCAGCTATCACCCAGAAAATCATAAAAATTAATCAGGCCTTCACTGGATTGCTGTTCAAAATTCGGTGCGGTATCGCCTAAACGTAAACTCATCTTTTTAGCCTCAATTGGTCTTTTAATGTCGAGATAGGATTTAATATGAATCAAATTTTTTATGATTAAAAATAGTGTTTTTTGCTTTCTTTATGAGTAAATTGCATAAATGGGATATCCATCTATCCAGAAGCGCAAAAATCAGTCACTTAATTGACTATGTTGCACAGGGAAAATTTGCTACATTACTTTGCCTTAGATCTTAGGGCTAGAACTAAGGATCAGATTTTTTTAGCGGTTTTACAGCAAAACCCTTGTAGTTCAAATTTCTAGCACCATAATAACGACTAAGAACATATTCATTTGACAAGCAAGATTTAGAGAGTCTATTCATGTTGGCAAGTCTGATCGGAGGAATCTTCGGTACCAAAAATGAGCGCGAACTCAAACGCATGCGTAAAATCGTAGACAAGATTAATGTGCTCGAGCCGACGATATCTACCCTTAGCGATGCAGACTTATCTGCAAAAACTGAAGAATTCAAACAACGATATAATAAGGGTGAAACCCTCGATAAATTATTGCCTGAAGCATTTGCAGTCTGTCGTGAAGCGGCGAAGCGGGTGATGGGCATGCGTCATTATGACGTGCAGCTGATCGGTGGTATTACCTTGCATGAAGGCAAAATCGCAGAAATGCGTACCGGTGAAGGTAAAACCCTGATGGGTACTTTGGCCTGTTATCTGAATGCCATCAGTGGTCAGGGCGTGCATGTCATTACCGTGAACGATTACCTGGCGCAACGTGATGCCGAGTTGAACCGTCCATTATTTGAGTTTTTGGGTTTAAGCATCGGCATTATTTATTCCATGCAAAATCCGATGGAAAAAGCTGAAGCTTATCGTGCCGATATTACTTACGGTACCAATAACGAATTTGGCTTTGACTACCTGCGTGACAACATGGTGTTCTCGCTGGCTGAGAAAAAGCAGCGTGGTTTGACCTATGCGATTATCGATGAGGTCGATTCGATCCTGATTGATGAAGCACGTACCCCGTTGATTATTTCCGGTCAAAGTGAAGATTCTTCACAGCTTTATGCAGCCATCAATAATATTCCACCAAAATTACAGGCACAGAAAGAAGAGAAAGTGCCGGATGGCGGTCACTTCTGGATTGATGAAAAACAGCGTTCAGTTGAAATTACTGAAGTGGGTTTTGAAACCATTGAAAGTGAATTGATTGAAATGGGCTTGCTGGCAGAAGGCGAGAGCTTGTATTCAGCGTCGAACCTGAACCTGTTGCATCATGTCACTGCAGCGATCCGTGCCCATTATCTCTATCAACGCAATGTGCAATACATCATCAACGATGGTGAAGTGATTATTGTCGATGAAAATACCGGTCGTACCATGCCGGGACGTCGCTGGTCTGAAGGTTTGCATCAAGCCGTAGAAGCCAAAGAGGGTCTGGAAATCCAGCCGGAAAACCAGACTCTGGCAACCACAACCTTCCAGAACTATTTCCGTCTGTATAAAAAATTATCCGGTATGACCGGTACTGCTGATACTGAAGCAGCGGAAATGAAAGAAATTTATGGTCTGGATGTGGTGCTGATTCCGACCCACCGTCCAATGATTCGTCAAGACCATAACGATTTAATTTATTTAAATCGTGAAGGGAAATATAACGCGATTATTCAAGAAATTCAGCGTGTGCATGAAGCTGGTGTCGCACCAATTTTGATTGGTACAGCCACCATTGAAGCTTCTGAGATTCTGTCGGATAAGCTAAAAGCGGCAGGGATCCAGCATGAAGTACTGAATGCCAAACAGCACGAACGTGAAGCCGATATTATTGCGCAGGCCGGTGCGCCGCGTGCAGTGACGATTGCCACCAACATGGCCGGTCGTGGTACCGATATTCTCTTGGGTGGTAACTGGAAGGCGTTGCTGGCTAAAATTGAAAACCCGACTCCTGAAGATGAAACGCGTCTGAAAGCAGAATGGGATGTTAATCACCAGGCTGTGCTGGATTCAGGCGGTTTGCATATTATCGGTTCCGAGCGTCATGAATCACGCCGTATCGATAACCAGCTGCGTGGTCGTGCCGGTCGTCAAGGTGACCCGGGTGTATCGCGTTTCTATCTGTCACTTGAAGATGACTTGATGCGTATTTTTGCCGGTGATCGCGTAGTCGGCATGATGCGTGCCATGGGCTTGCAGGAAGATGAAGCGATTGAGCACAAAATGGTGTCTCGCTCGATTGAAAATGCGCAGCGTAAAGTGGAAGCACGTAACTTCGATATTCGTAAGAATTTGCTGAAATACGATGACGTCAATAACGAACAGCGTAAGATCATTTATAGTCAGCGTGACGACATTCTGGCAGAAAATTCACTGCAGGATTATATTGAAGAAATGATCCGTGAAGTGATGCAGGGTGTAATCGCCAACTATATTCCGCCTGAATCGATTCATGACCAGTGGGATAGTGAAGGTCTGGAACTGGCGCTGCGTGAAGATCTTTCGATGGATCTTCCTATCGGACAATGGCTGGAACAGGACCGTCGTCTGGATGAAGAAGCTTTGGTGGTGCGCATTACCGATGAAGTACTGAACCGCTACCGTTCACGTCGTGAACAAATGGGTGAAGAATCTGCAGCTTCGCTTGAACGTCACTTTATGCTGAATTCTCTGGATCGTCATTGGAAAGAGCATCTGGCGGCTATGGATTATTTGCGTCAAGGTATTCATTTACGTGGTTATGCGCAAAAGAATCCAGAGCAGGAATATAAAAAAGAAGCTTATAACCTGTTTGTAAACATGCTGGGTACGATTAAGTCCGATGTCGTGACAGATCTGTCACGCATCCACGTACCGACACCTGAAGAGCTGGCGGAAATGGAAGCACAGCAGCAGGCACAGGCTGAGGCAATGCGTTTGCAGTTATCTCATGAAGAGTTTGACGGCTTGCTGGCAGGTGAACATGAGGTGACGACCGAGCAAAATGTTCAGGCGAATCCTGTAGCACCAGTCTTTGAAGCACCGGCAAGTCGTAATGCACCTTGTCCATGTGGTTCAGGCCTGAAATACAAACAGTGTCATGGCAAGATCTAAACAGTGTTAAAAAAAATCAGAGCCACATGGCTCTGATTTTTTTATGTATGAAGATTTTTCAGAAATTGAATACTGTTTGCAGTCTTAGGAATTAAATGCTATTTAATGGCTCATTCAACACCTCAAAGTGGAATAACCTGAATGAAAAAAGTATTAAAAACGCTCATGATTGCCGCTTTGGCAATACCTGCCTTAAGTTTTGCACAAACTGCAGCGACCACAACAATTGATAAAGTTCAGCAAGCGGTAGGTACTAACACTGCTCAAGTACAACGTACCGATGCGCAAGTGACTGTAGCAAGCCCACGTACCGGCATCCGTTATACCTTTGCCAACCAGAACCGTCCGATTGTATTGCAGACCGCTGCGATTGCAGCTGCTAATGCGGCAAATGCAGACCGTATTGTTGCTACTAATCCTGCACTTTCTAGTGCAAGTCAACAACAAGCGAAACAGGCTTTACTAAGCGAATCTGGACAACTTGCACAAAATTAAAAATATCTTAATTTTAAAAACGTAGAAACCAGTCTTGATGACTGGTTTTTTATTGTGAAAACCCATAACAAATCTCAGGCTGGCTCAGGCTTTGGCTCGATTTTTTGTTGCAGATCAACTAAGCTGTATTTTTCTAAAACTTCAATATTGGACTTTAAAATGGCAGTTGGTGACGTATCTATGCCACAGATGCATGTGGTGAAAGGGGTTAAAATTGGTTCGGCTGAAGCCTATGTGCGCTATCAGAACCGACGTGACCTGGTGATATTTGAACTAGCTGCAGGCTCCAATGTTGCTGGGGTGTTTACCCAGAATGCCTTTTGTGCAGCACCAGTGCATGTATCTAAAGCCCATTTGCAAGCTGGCAATCCACGTTACTTGGTAATCAATACCGGCAATGCCAATGCTGGAACAGGTCCTACAGGCATGGCAAATGCAGAAGCCACCTGTGCCAAGCTGGCTGAACTTGCAGGCGTGCAGGCTGCTGAAGTGTTGCCATTCTCGACTGGTGTGATTGGTGAGCAGCTTCCGATGGAGCGTTTACTTACAGGTTTACAGCCTGCGCTGGACTCATTGCGTGATGATGCCTGGGTCGACGCAGCGACCGGAATCATGACCACAGATACCACTCCGAAAGGTGCTTCAGAGCAGTTCGAGCTGGATGGTGTGACCTATACCATGACCGGTATTTCCAAAGGTGCAGGCATGATTCGTCCTAATATGGCGACCATGTTGGGTTATGTTGCGACAGATGCGCCGATCAGCCGTGAACTGGTTCAACAGTTATTAACTGAAACGGTCAATGTATCGTTTAACCGTATTACCATTGATGGCGATACCTCGACCAATGATTCGTGTATTTTTATTGCCACAGGTCAGGCCGGTGGTGCTGAGATCACTTCGACTGAAGATCCGCGTTATGCAGTGGTGCTAGACGTATTGACACGTACCATGAAACGCCTTGCGCAACTGATTGTGCGTGATGGTGAAGGTGCGACTAAATTCATTACCGTGACTGTAGAAGGCGGTGGTAATACTCAAGAGTGCTGCGATATTGCTTATAGCATTGCGCATTCACCGCTGGTTAAAACCGCAATCTTTGCTTCTGATCCAAACTGGGGCCGTATTCTGGCAGCGATTGGTTATGCAGGTGTGCCGAATTTAGACGTTGCAAAAATTCAGGTTTGGTTAGATGATGTACAAATCTGTAAAGATGGTGGTGCGGCAGCAGACTATACTGAAGCAGCCGGTGCACGTGTGATGGCCCAGGCTGAAATGACGATTCGAGTTGATCTTGGACGAGGTCAGGCAAAAGATACGGTTTATACCTGTGACCTGTCGTATGACTACGTAAAAATCAATGCAGATTATCGCTCATAATTCAGATCGTTTCTAAAGCCTCCGTTATGGGGCTTTTTTTTATATCTTGTAGTTTTTAATGACTGGTCAAAAATAGCACTTCGCCAGAGATGACCGGGATGTAGGGTGAAAGGTTCATTGAATAGTGAACTATGAGGGTAGAGTAAGAGTTGTTATGAGTGATGCGACCAAATTAATAGCCAATGAAGCTAAATCGATTGTGCAGGCGCATTTAGATCGTTTAGGTGTTCCCCAAGAACATCAAATGAGCCAGCAGGAAAAATTGGACAAATTTGCACAGATCAAGGCAGAGCTAGAAAAACAGGATGCTGTTTTGGTGGCGCATTATTATTGCGACCCTGAAGTCCAAGAGCTGGCTGAACTGACGGGGGGCTGTGTTTCCGATTCACTGGAAATGGCGCGTTTTGGTCGCGATCATCCAGCTTCAACGCTTGTGGTAGCTGGTGTGAAATTTATGGGCGAAACCTCTAAAATTCTTTCACCCAATAAAACCGTGCTGATGCCAACTCTGGAAGCGACCTGTTCACTGGACTTAGGTTGTCCTGTCGATGATTTTACCGCTTTTTGCGATGCGCACCCGGATCATACCGTGGTGGTTTATGCCAACACGTCAGCGGCCGTGAAAGCCCGAGCCGATTGGGTCGTCACTTCAAGTTGTGCAGTGGAAATTATCGAACATCTGGACAGTCTGGGCGAAAAAATCATCTGGGCACCAGATCAGCATCTGGGTCGTTATATCCAGAAAAAAACCGGTGCAGAGATGTTGCTCTGGGATGGCGCCTGTATCGTGCATGAAGAATTCCGTTCACGCGGTATTGCCAATATGAAAGCGCTCTATCCAGATGCGGCAGTTCTGGTACATCCCGAATCACCGATGTCTGTGGTCGAGATTGCCGATGCGGTGGGTAGTACCTCACAATTAATTAAAGCAGCACAAACTTTGCCAAATCAGCGTTTAATCGTAGCTACTGATCGCGGTATTTTTTATAAAATGCAGCAGGCAGTGCCGGATAAAATTCTGATTGAAGCACCAACCGCAGGAGAGGGGGCAACTTGTCGTTCTTGTGCGCATTGTCCTTGGATGGCCATGAACGAGCTGGATGGTATCTTGCATGTGTTACAGCATAAAGATCAGGAAGTGCATGTCGATCCGGTACTTGCTGAACGAGCTAAACTGCCTCTAGATCGCATGCTGAACTTTAGTGCCGGACTAAAACGTTAAAATTTGTATAAAAAATGTCTGAAGCGATTGATAAATAAACGCTTGAAGCGTTTTTTCGGTTTTTTTTAAATATAGGTGTTGACGTCTCCGGGCGTCGCGCCTAGAATGCACACCGTACCGAACGATGTTCGATACGAAAGCTGAGATGAATCGGAGCATAGCACAGTCTGGTAGTGCACCTGGTTTGGGACCAGGGGGTCGTAGGTTCGAATCCTACTGCTCCGACCAATTCTTCAAGGCAAATGATGTTTGCATCAGTAACGCGCTTGTAGCTCAGTTGGATAGAGCATCCGCCTTCTAAGCGGATGGTCACAGGTTCGAATCCTGTCAGGCGCGCCATTTGGTCGCTTGATGTTAAGAATCAAAATGATGGTGGATGTAGCTCAGTTGGTAGAGCCCTGGATTGTGATTCCAGTTGTCGCGGGTTCGAATCCCGTCATTCACCCCAACTTTTAAAGTTGAAATCGGAGCATAGCACAGCCTGGTAGTGCACCTGGTTTGGGACCAGGGGGTCGTAGGTTCGAATCCTACTGCTCCGACCATCTCCTTCAAGATGGTCGAGATAAAAGATACCGCGTTAAGCGGTTTTTTTATGCCTGAAATTCAATGTGAATAAAAAATATACAATTGTTATCGGTGGCTATCATGATGAATGCTCGAATTCCTATTAAATTATTTTTCATCTAATAAAACTGTGCATTGAAGATTGCTTTCTTCTCGCATTGCTTCACTCTTAATTTTAATCATTCAACAATTTAACCAGAGTTTATCTATAGAGTGATTATCTTGTTGAATGGAATTTTAATGGATGGATGAGGATCATATTTTTAAAATGGGTAAGGGATTCCATAGTAAATCTATTTTATTAACTCATCTGTTGTGTTTGATCTGAAATAAAGACAATAAAAAATTTTTAGATAGATATAGCAATTAAATTAACTAGAAATACCCATTGATAAGTAAATAAACTACTTTAAAACATCAATAATTGAATAAATTTTGAGTGAAAAATAGAAAAACCTGTATTTTTTGTAGAATAAATAAACAATCGTGATGATTTTTCTGAATTATTTAAAAATAGGGGTTGTATTGGGTTGGGAATCCTGTAGAATGCACATCCATCGGCGGTGATGAAGATTAAAACTTCTGATAAAACAGTGACTTAGTTAAGTTTGATTGAGTTAGGTTTTATTTGATAAGTTTAAAAATAGTTTTCATTACTGGTTGACTTTCTAGAGATAGAGAGTAATATAGCCGACCTAGCTTGCTGGTGACGAATTAGCAAGAA
>NZ_JAMXXO010000017.1:0-69541 GCF_024129115.1 Acinetobacter lwoffii | reverse complement strand
TAGACGGAAACGATTTGGTCTAAGAATGAATTTAATTGTTGGAATGGTGAATTGGATGCTCTTGAATTAACTTTCGCAAGAGATCTATTGGGTATTTCGCATATATATTCTTACTGTTGCAGTAGGTTCACTTCATGAATAATATTAACTTTAAGAACTTTGAAGAAGCTGGCCAAGCCATTTTAAAATTCTTATCTCAACGCTTTGGCTTCAAATTGTGGATGATTACTCGTACTGAGGGTGACGACTGGATTGTATTATTGAGTGAAGATAATGGCTATAACGTTAAGCCCGGACAAGTATTTCATTGGGCAGACTCATTCTGCTCACACATGGTACAAAGTAATATGCCTCGTATTGCTCCCTATTCACCTGATATTCAAGTTTACGCAGATGCACCTATAAATCACCTAGTCTCAATTAAAGCCTATATCGGCCAACCTCTGTATAAAGAAGATGGCTCTCTTTTTGGCACTCTATGTGCAATTGATCCCGAACCTCAACCTAAAATTCTTGTTGAAGATGCTCCATTATTCGAGTTGATAGCAAAGGTACTCAGTTATACGATTCAAGCTGATATGAAAGCTGCTGAGTACATACGTAAAGCTGAGCGTTTTGAAATAGAAGCAATGTCCGACCCAATGACTGGACTTTTCAACCGTCGTGCTTGGGATGAGCTTATTATCAAAGAGGAAGAGCGCTGTAAGCGTTATGGTCACCCTACTGCTATTCTTATGATAGACCTTAATGATCTTAAGATCACAAATGATACTCTGGGTCATCCTGCAGGTGATGAGCTCATTCAAAGAATGGCTTTAGCTCTCAAAAACACGGTACGTAGTAATGATATTATCGCTCGCTTAGGAGGTGATGAGTTTGCTGTGATGACCATTGAAACTAACTTAGAGCATGCGAAGAAGCTTGCATCAAGAATTCAAAATACTTTTACAAAAGTTGGAATTAGTGCTGCAATTGGCTTTGCAATGCGTAATCCAACCTTTGGGTTAGCTGAAGCTATCAAAGATAGCAGATGCAAAGATGTATCAGAATAAAGTTATGGTCAAATCGAGTAGCCATTAATTAAACTACTTACCCGATGCAGTCTTTGTATCTGGTAAGGCCTTATCTACAATCTGAAGATGTACTATTGAAATAATTCAATATAACCGAAAACCCTAGAGATTTTTTTGAAATAAAAACTATTATTTTTCATATCATTAAGAGCTTTAATCCGTTTTAATTCTGCACTTAGCCCTATCAAAATTGCGACTTTTCCAACAAAAATCCTGCAGTTTATTCCCAGGTTTTTGATCAAACGGTTAGGATCAACAATTTACTTTTATCATGAAGACTGATTATAAAAATAATAAAAGTCCATGCCAAAAAACCTTAAGTTCGCCAGCGAGCGCCGTAGTGACCAACGTAAAAAAGTCATACAAGCCGAAATGCTGCAGGCCCAAACATTTATACAGATCTATCTGCTCTTACCCTTCTTCTTTAAGGCATATCAGCATCAGCAACATCTTACGATGCGCAAACCCTAGAAGATGTCATCTAGCATGAAGCAAGCGCTGTGCGTGATAAAAAATTGACTGAACCTACACTGCGAATCTGCCTGTGGCTGATCAGCCTATTCCAGCCGAGTACAACGCAAGTGCAGCACTTCAATCAATTTATTAATTTGCGGCACTTTGAGCTGAAATATTTAAGCTAAATGTCATGAATAGACATATCTGCCAGTGCACCAAACTTTTCATCAAACGGCGCTAATTGTTCTTTGACGTATTTGGATCCGCGAAGTTTACGGCCATGCTCATCATAGTATTTATGAAAAAGTGTTTTGAAGGGATAGTACTGTTTTATGCTCAAGTCTTCCGCCATCTGATTGACCTTCGCTTCAAGCATCTTTTGAGCTACCCCTTGCTCACATTCTTTTGCGGTATCACGAGTTGCTGAAGAACGTTTTCCATTGATCATTAGTTCAATGTAGTAGGCCGAACCGCGCTTTCTGGGCTTGGGTAATTTCATGACGTAATTTCCAAAATTCTTGACGTAAACTTGACGTAAATTTAACGGCAATAACTGCATAAAATACGGGTTTTGCAGATAGTGCGGATAACGGCTCACTTTACTCAAGGCATTAAAAAAGGGCTTTAAGCTACTGTTTTCGCTTAAAACCCTTATAACATAACGTTTAGAATCTTGGTAGGTATAAGCAGACTCGAACTGCTGACCTCTACGATGTCAACGTAGCGCTCTAACCAACTGAGCTATACACCTAGAATGCTTGGCATATTATAAATTTTTCCGACCGAAAACAAGCCTTTTCATTTAGTTTTTAAAACGTCCGCGCAAGTTTTAAGCAAATCCTTGAATTTTTTCAATTCTTGTTCAGTTATTGGGGTTCCCGAATAAAGATTTTTTTCAAAAACCTGTATAGCTTGAATAAAGGCAGTCTGGTTTTCAATCTGAACCTGTTGAGATAAACGCTGCATCCAGTGATGAAAAGTTTCAGCAGACTGTTTTTTGAGATCGTCAGCTAAAGATTGATTCAGCTGCTGAATAGCGCGATCTAATGGAGATTGAGCCTGTCGGGCTTTCAGATAAATTCTGAAGACATAGGCCAAAATCAGTAGCACAATATTGCCCAGCAAAATTATGACACTCGAATAAACTGAACCGAGTCCTAATTTTGATAACCAGCTCTGTTGTGATTCTGCATTATAACCCACCACCTTACTTTGCCATTGGTAGCTGGCATAATCGCTCCAAACGCGTAGTTTGGTGATCCATAGATTATGCTGCGAGTTCCAGGTCGACTGATTTGCCGATACCCATGCATCCTGAGAAAGCAGATTTTGCATACCATCATCTATACGCTGTGGAGTGATCATTGCGGTTGGATCAAAGCGTTGCCATTTCTGGTCAATCCAGACCTCTGTCCAGGCATGCGCATCGAGCTGTCGGACTTCCCAGCTCATACGATCTGGTGCCAACTCCCCACCCTGATAGCCGGTGACGACCCGTGCAGGAATCCCGACATAACGCATCAGCATCACGAAACTCGAGGCATAGTGTTCACAAAAGCCTTGCCGGGAATTAAACAGGAATTCATCAATCCTGTTTTGCCCCAATTGACCCGGCTTCAAGGTATAAACAAAGTTATTCTGATGATACCAGTTCAAGACTTGCTGCACATAACGCTGAGGATCTTCCGCACTTTGCGCATATAGACGTTGTGCTAATTGTTGCGCTCTCGGGTCAAGTCGGCGCTGCACCTGAGTATTCGTTCTTTCGATATATTGCGTTGGCAAAGCCTGAGGGTCATATCCCGTTCCGATCCATTGTAACGAAATCGGTTCAACACGTTGCGTGAGCCGTCTCGGCACAATGCTCCAATCCTGACGGTTATAATAACGGCGTTCCACAGGTATCGATTTTTCCAACCCCATGATCCAGAACACCGAAGGATCCGCAGCCAGATATTGGTAGTTCCAGCCTGTAGGTACGGGTGAAGTATCCATCGGTTGTCGCATTAAAGGCTGCTGATTGACGAAACTGCTGGTCCAGCGTTGCCCATCATATTCATCTAGCACCAAGGCTCGCCAATAGAGTTCTGAGCGTGGCGGAAGCTTGCTGATATCACCAATAATCCGGAAAGCAAGGGCACTGGATTGGGATAATTCAGCAATATCCCCAGGTGACATACTATCGCCAATGCCGGTCACACCCTTATTTTCAGGAATGGGAATATGCCAAAGTGGTGGCAAGCGCGGAAAGAAAATAAACAGCAAGATAAAAAATGGAACAGCGTACAAGATAAACTTGCCCACATGTTTGGCATCCTGTTGCAATGCTGCGCGCTGAGTGATCTGCTCCTGCTCAAAATCGCTAGTCTGAATCCGGTACAAACCAATCAGACAGCTGATTAAACACAGCACGATCACAATCGCCATCCCAAAAGATTGGCTATATAGGAATGAGCTGGCAGCAACAAACAGGGCAAAATTAAACAGAATAATCAGGTCACGTTTATTTTTACTTTCCAGTGATTTAGCAAATAAAAAAGTAGATAAAACTGCTACCCCAGCCTCAACACCAATAAAACTATGATGGCTCAAATAAATACTGCCGAGTGCCAAAGCCGTCAGTAGAAAAGTGCCCGTTTTGGGAAATGGCTGCTGACGTTTCAGGAAAATCCAGATACATACAATACTAATCGCAAAAATAATACTGAGTAGAACCGGAATAAATGCCATCTGGGCGATGAGAATCAGGCCCAAAGTCAGCACAATCGAGGTACGGATTTTTGCATTGATCATGAATTTACCCGCCTTAGGCCTGCGCCAACAATTGTTTGGCTTTCCGCAGTTGTTCTTCACCTGCGCCCTGAGGCAATTCGGCCTGTGGCAAATGCAGACTATACGCACATTGCTGCTGCTCGCACTGCTCGACCAGACCCATCACAAATTCAAGTTTTTCTTCATGTGACTGACTCGGCATATGTGCATAATGAATCTCGATACTGTGTTCATCCTCATATTGCTCAAAGACTTTGACATACAGGCCTTGTCCACGCGCAAACTGCTTCCAGGACACCGCCTGCAAGGAATCACCTGACTGGTAATTGCGCAATTCACGAAACTCATCCATATCCGGTTCAAAACGGTTAAAGTGATATTTATTTTCTGTGCTAAAAACTTCAGCTTTAGGCGCGACCCAGGCCGAATGCTGATGATAAAGATAGGTCCAGGCTCGAACTAACCCGAAGGGATAAACCGAATAAATCTGAATCACCGGGTAATCAAACTTGCCACGTTGCTCTGCATAAAATGGCAGAATAAATTGCTGCTTTGCTGCATTCAGATAAACTTTCGCTAGCTGATTCCCTGCTTTGATATACAAATAACGGGGGCGAAGTTGCTGTTGTTGAAAATAAAGATGCAAATTCACGCTATGACCGACCTGCCCGACATCATCCGCGATCAACTCAATTTTCAGGTCATGCAATTGTTTGAAAGTCAGATAAAAACTGATACATAGCACCGCACTGATTAAAAAGCAGAAACCTAAAATCAGGTTATTGGCATAGTTTACCCCGGCTACAAAGGTTATGAAGATCAACACCAGATACAGATAGCCCTGCTGATAAATAAATACCAAGACATCTTTCTGCGAGAGCTGTTTCTGCTGTGAGAATTGAAAGCGCTTGGCCAGCCATTTTTGCCAGGTTTTATCCAAGAGAGGACTCCTTTAGCTGACCGCAACCTGTTGCATCACATTAAACGTTTCAGCTTCACTTAACCCCAGACGATGCGAAGTCACCGCGACAAATACAGCCTGCACATCATCTGGTGTGACAAAAGCACGTTGCTGAATCAAAGCATACGCTTGTGCTGCGCGCTTCAAGGCCAGAAGGCCACGCGTAGAAAGTCCATGACAGCTTTTACGGGTTTCTTCTGCCAGATCAAGCAAATATTCCTGAATCGCTTCACTGATAAATATCTGATGCGTCAGACTTTGCAGATCCAGAATTTCATCTTCGGTAAAAATATGCGCCAGACTTGCAATCAGGGCAAAACGGGATTCCTGCTGTAATAACAGTTTTTCTGCATTGCGTGATGGATACCCCAAAGATAAACGCATCAGGAAACGGTCTAGCTGGGATTCCGGCAAAGCGTAAGTACCACTTTGGAATAGCGGGTTTTGTGTCGCAATCACCCAGAAAGGTTTCGGTAAGGCATAGCGTACGCCATCAATGGTGGCATAGCCTTCTTCCATGGCTTCGAGTAAGGCACTTTGGGTTTTGGGACTACAACGGTTGATTTCATCTGCCAGTAAAATCTGAGTAAAAATCGGGCCTTGTTTAAACTCGAACTGATGTTCTTTCTGGTTAAACATGTTAATACCGATGACATCACTGGCCAGCATGTCATTGGTAAATTGGATCCGCTGGAACTTTAACCCAGCCAGATGTGCCAGACTGCTGGCTAATGTAGTTTTACCCAATCCGGGTAAATCTTCAAATAAGACATGTCCGCCTGCAATCAAACAACAGAGTGCCAGTGTGGTCTGGGCCTGCTTATCCAACACAATGGCATTAACTTCTTCAAAAAAACGCTGGATCTTGGGTGCATAACTTGCAATTTTTTGTTCAAGCACAGTATTGATGTGTGCAATGTCGTTATTTTCCTTTTGTTTCATGCCCCAGATCACAATAATTTCCTTAATAAAACATGGCCTAAGATTAACATACACTGAAATTTAAATTTTCCCAAAAGATCAATCATCTGTCTGTGTAACTGAATAAAAATACTGATTAGAAAATGGCGAGGATTTAAATAATAGAAGAGTCAAAATGATCAGGTTGAAAAGAAGTAAGAAGCGCAGAAAACAAATAAAATGATCGACACAAATAGAGATCATTTTTCTTTTCGCTCAAATCTCAAAATACCAATCTGAGCTCATCCATCTATTTGAAAAGAATCATACTTAAAAGGTATAGAGACTTAAGCGATTTCCTGGATTTTTATAAAAATTTTCTCAGCTAGCTCAGTCAATGACATCAGATTTAACCGAATCGTCTATTTCT
This sequence comes from Acinetobacter lwoffii, assembly GCF_024129115.1. GTDB lineage: Bacteria > Pseudomonadota > Gammaproteobacteria > Pseudomonadales > Moraxellaceae > Acinetobacter > Acinetobacter lwoffii_T. Next base: position 62,949 of record NZ_JAMXXO010000017.1, on the reverse strand, counting down.
CATATTAATTTTGCATGATAAAAAAAGCGCCCCGAAAGGCGCTTGCTATGAATTAATGATTAACACGGACACTTCTTCATATCACCACCCGCAGATGGATAACGGGAATCCACACAATGGCGATAAAATGTTTTCGGGTCCATAGCTTCCAGATCGGGATGATGCTTGCGCATATGCTCCACATAGGTCTGATAATCAGGGACACCAACCATCAGGCGGAAACTTTGCTGCAAACGTTGCCACAAGGTCGCAATCCGTGACCAGTTTTTCGGATTCAGGATTAAATCCTTTTGTGACATCACGGTCATTTTGATGATTTTATAAATCATCGTTTTCCCGCTTTTGGCAAACTTCAGATTCATAATATTCCCCTTAATGACCTTTCGCTGGCTGAATCTCTTCAGGATCGCGATAAATCGCTTCTGCTTCATGTACAGATGGCTCAGGATTTGCCAAGGCACGACGGATCACGCGAATTGCAGCAAACAGCATCACAAAGGCCACAATCATAAAGAAAGCACAGAGTGCAGCATTGATCTGGTTTGACATTGCTACCGTCTGCATTTCTGCCACAGTTTTCGCTGGCGCTAGGATTTCATTATTGGCAATCGCCGTGTTGAAACGATCTGCCTGCGCCAAGAAACCAATCTTTGGATTTTCGTGGAAAATCTTTTGCCAGCCTGCTGTCATGGAAGTGATGAACAGGAACACTGTCGGGATAATTGTCACCCACACATATTTCTGTTTTTTCATCTTGAACAGAATGACAGTACCAAGAATGAGCGCCATCGCAGCCAAAATCTGGTTACCAATACCAAACAGCGGCCATAAACTGTTAATCCCGCCGAGTGGATCGACTACGCCCTGATAGACGAAGAAGCCCCAGCCTGCCACTGCAACCGCAGTACCCAACAGGTTTCCGAAGAAATTATGTGATTGTTTTACTGCTGGAATCACAATACCGACAGTATCCTGCACCATGAAACGACAGGCACGCGTACCCGCATCTACAGCAGTCAGGATGAATAGTGCTTCAAACAAAATCGCAAAGTGATACCAGAACGCCATCATTTCACGACTGTTGAAAATTTCGGTGATGATATGCGCCATACCAATTGCAAAAGTTGGCGCACCACCAGTACGCGACAGAATCGAGTTCTCACCCACTTCCTGTGCCAGTAAATTCAAGGCTTCAGGGGTTACCACAAAACCAAGGGTTCGCACTGCTTCTGCTGCGCTTTCTGCGGTAGTACCGAGCAAGGCTGCTGGTGAGTTAATCGCAAAATAAATTCCTGGATCCAGAATTGCAGCACAGATCAAAGCCATGATCGCTACAAAAGATTCCATCAACATACCGCCATAACCGATCATACGGATATCGCGTTCGTTGTTGACCAGTTTCGGTGTCGTCCCTGAAGAAACCAAGGCATGGAAACCGGAAATCGCACCACACGCAATAGTAATGAACAGGAATGGGAACATAGAACCTGCGAATACAGGACCAGTCCCATCAATGAATTTGGTAATCGCTGGCAGTTTCATTTCAGGCATGGCAAACAGGATACCCACGGCCAAACCTGCAATCACGCCAATTTTCAGGAAGGTCGACAGATAATCACGTGGAGCAAGCAATAGCCAGACTGGCAGTACCGATGCAATGAAACCATAAATGATCAGTGCCCAAGTGAGTTCAGTGCCAGAAAGCGTAAAGAACGGACCCCAATATGGATGTTGTGCGATGTTTTCACCGTAGATAATGCCCAGCATCATCAAGACAAAACCAATAATCGAGACTTCAGCAATTTTACCCGGGCGGATAAAACGCATGTAGATGCCCATAAAGATCGCAATCGGAATGGTGGCTGCAATACTGAATACACCCCATGGACTGTTAGTCAGTGCTTTAACAACGACTAGCGCCAATACTGCCAGAATGATGATCATCACGCCCAAGGCACCGAGCATCACGATAATACCGGCAAAGGTTCCGAGTTCCTGCTTGGCCATCTCACCGAGTGATCGACCGTCACGACGGGTGGAAATAAACAGTACCAGAAAATCCTGGACTGCACCGGCAAGCACCACACCGACTAACAGCCAGATCGTACCGGGTAAATAGCCCATTTGTGCTGCCAAGATCGGACCGACTAAAGGACCTGCACCGGCAATCGCTGCAAAGTGATGGCCAAACAGAACGCTTTTGTTGGTCGGCACATAGTCCAGACCATCGGCCAGACGATGCGCAGGCGTTAAACGGCGTTCATTCAGCTCAAATACTTTGGTGGCGATAAACAAACTGTAGAAACGGTAAGCAATGCTATAGACACAGGCGGCGGCAAGTACCAGCCAGACTGCATTGACATGCTCACCCCGACTCAGTGCTAGAACTCCAAAAGAGACTGCACCCACAATGGCTACCAAAAGCCAAATCATTTTCGAAGTCAGCGTCGACTTCTTTTGTAAAGTTTCCATTCAATCCCTCATATTGTGATGCATACAAATCAGCGTGATTGTTGTTGTTCGAGGTACTGCTGTTTTCCCTTGCGACTTTACGCCTGTTCTTTTGCTTTTCCTCTACGACTTTGGCATAAAAAAAGGGATGATTTAAATCATCCCTCTCGATAATAGTCTATTTTCAAACCATTATGCACGTTCTAAATAGTCACCAGTACGGGTATCTACACGAACGCTTTCTTCTTGCTGTACGAATAATGGAACACGTACTACAGCACCTGTTTCAAGTTTCGCTGGCTTACCGCCACCGCCAGAAGTATCACCACGAACACCTGGATCAGTTTCAACGATTTTAAGTACTACGAAGTTCGGTGGAGTCACGTTTAAAGGCACGCCATTGAACAACATGATGGTACATTTTTCATTTGAATCATCTTTTAACCATTTTGCAGCATCGCTCATTGCTGTTTTATCAGCTGCGATCTGTTCAAAGGTAACAGGATCCATGAAGTTCCACATTTCGCCATCGTTGTACAAGTATTCCATTTCTACTTCAACGATATCAGCCGCTTCTAGGTTCTCGCCTGATTTGAAAGTTTTTTCCAGAACTTTACCTGATTTAAGGTTACGTAATTTTACGCGGTTAAAAGCTTGGCCTTTACCTGGTTTTACGTATTCGTTTTCCATGATTGAACATGGGTTGCCATCAAGCATAACCTTAAGGCCTGACTTGAAATCATTCGTAGAATAATAGGCCATGACTGGCGCACTCCAAACTTACTAACTTTAATCTATTGATGCTATGGGCTGTTGCGATGTCATTTAGCAAGTCTGACACGAACATTGAGTTGCCACATGCACATTCATTTGATGTTGCGTATTCTAAATGAGCAATACACTTTGCCGCAATGAAAAAATCCGCTTTCACCCACTCAGGCTGTTTAAGTTACAATCAGACATGAAAATCCTTTGTTTATTCATGTCTTGCTCAACGTTAAAATACCATCAGGCGAGCACGAAGATCAGCATAGCTTAATCACTCTTTATTTTATAGCGCAGTGGATTATTGCGCTTCCGCACAACCTGTTAAACTGTGCCCATCAGGCTTTGTCCTCTCACTTATTATTGTTAATCTTCCGGCATGACGAACTATTTATATCAAGAACAAAACTGGCAATCACAGCTCAGCGACCTGATCACTGATCCACGCGAACTGCTTAAAGTGCTGCAACTCGCACCTGAACAGCTTCTCTCAGGTGCCATTTTAGCTTCTGAACAGTTTAAACTGCGCGTACCACGTGCTTTTGTGGGCAAAATGCAGACCGGAAACCCTTTAGACCCATTGCTTTTACAAGTGCTGCCCCATCATCTGGAACTGGAAGAACATCCAGGATTTGTTACTGACCCCTTGGGCGAAGAACAGGCCAATCAGCAACCCGGCGTACTGCACAAATATAAATCCCGTTTCTTGCTGACACTGACTGGTGCCTGTGCTGTACATTGCCGTTATTGTTTCCGCCGGCATTTCCCCTATCAGGAAAATCTGCCTAAAAATGAAGACTGGATAAATATCAAGCAATATCTGGAAAGCCAGCCTGATATTAATGAAGTGATTCTGAGTGGCGGTGATCCACTAACCTTATCGAACCGGAAATTAAAAACCTGGATTGAACGATTAGAATCAGTACCACATCTCAAATTCTTAAGAATACATTCACGAGTTCCTATTGTGATCCCCAACCGAGTCGACGAAGAGCTACTTAGCATGTTAAAAAACAGTAGGCTACGTATTATTCTGGTGGTACACTCAAACCATGCATCGGAGCTGGATGACTTCACTTGCAAGCGTTTAAACCAACTGGTTCAACAGCAGATCACCGTTCTGAATCAGGCGGTTTTATTAAACGGGGTGAATGATTCTGCTCAGGTTTTAGTAGATTTAAGCTATCGCTTGTTTGATGCCGGGGTCATGCCTTATTATTTACATGTACTTGATAAAGTAAAAGGTGCGCATCATTTTGATTTAGCGCCTGACCATATTCATGAGATTTATACAGAAGTTTTAGCGAACCTGCCGGGGTATTTGGTTCCTAAACTGGTTCGAGAAATAGCGGGCGAGAAGAATAAGACACCGCTTTTTGGGGTTTCAACATTTTTGAGTTAAATAATAAAGATGAGCACGCATACTTCAGACATTTTTCAGACACCGACGGAACTTAAACGAGAGCAGTTGAGCTTTTGTCCAACCACTGCCAAGGCTTTGCAGGAATGGGTTGCGGGGATTTCGATTCTACAACTAGGGAATTCATCCAAATCCCTGTTTAATGCCTTATTGGAAGTTTCTGAGCTGAAATGTACAGAAACCCTGCGCTTTGACCTGATTCAGGTCTTGCATCCTACCCTTGAAAATGTCCTGACCAGTCTGGAAAAGCATTTCGTCAATCAGGGCCTGATCACTTCCGACCGGAATGACCAGATTATTGAGCTGGCTATGCTGCTGCGCAGTCATTTTGCCAAAATTTATATCGATATCGTCAAACGCTGTAATCATCAGCTGACCCATCAGAAGTTTTCGCTATTTTCTCTAGGCAAAAAGAAGAGCATTCAAACTGCCCGGATGGTATCGATTTATTATGCACTACAGCAACTCACCCTTCTGTTATATCAACAGCATATGCTATATAGCACGCCAGGTCTGGGACAATGGCTAGCTGCCCATCAACTGCTTGAATGTGCCATAGACAACAATTTCTATCAAAGTAATATCAATCAGGTATTAGGCACCCAGCATGAAATCCAAAATATTGCACATGCCTATGCACAGCTGATTTTACTGGATATCTTCAATACTCATCAGATCCGGCCTGCAGAAATTCAGGGCCTGTATCTATGCAGTTTTGACTGGGCCAAACTGGTACAGATCCTGCCGAAGGAAACCACGCTGTCCCGTTATGTAGTCGATGCCAGCAAAGATCATCCGCCGATCTTTAATACCCATCAAGAGCCACAGTTTCAGCCAAGCTTCTATATTTCTACCCAGAACCTGATGGATCATTTAACGGGGACTCAAAGCAAAAATGCCCAGTATCTGTCGCGGAATGAAAAACTGTTCCTGACCCCTGCATTGCATTTTCATATCTACAATCTGCTCTCAAACAATGTCGAGCGTCGTCATGAACGTTATGAATATTCAGCCCAGATCAATATCTGCTTTGGCTTGAGTGTGGCGCATTTTTACCTATCTAAAGGTAAAAACTTCAACGAAACCCTGGAACTCGAGGCCAATTATAATTTCCAGAGCGAAAGCAGTTTTGTCAGCTCGATGGAAAATACGATCCCAAGTGCCTTTAGCAGTATCAAGGCGCTCGATCGAGAAACCAAACAGATCCATAGCGCTGAAGTTCTGGATATCAGTGTCAATGGTTACCGGATTAAATGGACTGGTATTACCCCGGCTAACCTGAAAACCGGTGAATTCATTCTGGTTCAGGAAAAAACCCAGAGTCAGTGGCGTGGCGGTGTGATTCGCTGGATCAAGCAGTCAACGGATAAGAGCCTAGAAATCGGGCTAGAAATTTTGGCACAAGAGCTCTTTCCTTGTGCAGCTTATACCCGTACCGAACGTCATCATGTCAATTATCAACCCGCACTCTTGGTGAAAATGACGCAACTTGATCAGGTTTCGACCAGTCTCATCGTGTCTGGCTCCCAAATGTTTAGGGAAAAACAAACGATTCATTTACGTCTCGGTCAGGAAGAACTCAAAACCTATCTAACCAAAGCACAACTGATTACGCAGAGTTTCATCCGTTTTGATTATGAATTATTGAATGATCAGGAAGAAGAGATGATCGAAAACTTTATCGATCAGCATATGAATGAAAGCAGAAATCATGATTTATGGGAAGCATTGAAGTGAGAAATCCATTATTGTCTAAAAAGTTAAAACGTACTGAAACACGTTTACTGATTATTGATGATAATCAAATTAGATATAACCAAATCCGTGATCTTCTGACCAGTCATGATTATCAGGTCGATGCTGTGCTGCTGGATGATCTGCAGTCTTTTGAAAAACAATTAAATTTCAACTGGGATCTGATTATTTTTGGGCGTGCCTACGATCTGAAATACGAACAGGCCTTAGGGATCGTGCGTCTTTCGCTGCAACCTGACCTTCCGATGATTTTGCTTAAACCGGATGATTATCAGGCTGAACAGTATGCGCAATATATCCGTAAAGGGGTATATGACATTCTCAACTTCGACTACTTGGAACGCTTTTATGTGGGACTGGTCCGAGCATTGTCATTTAGCCGTTTGTCACAATCTCAGCAACATTTAATGACTGAGCTGGAAACAGCACAAATTCAGGCACAATCTTTAGTAGACGACAGCAACCGTGCTGTTGCCACCATTCAGGAAGGGATTCATATTCAGGTCAATGCGGACTACCTGAAACTGTTTGGCTTGCAAAATGAAGATGAGATCATTGGTCTACCTTTACTAGATCTGCTCCAGCCTTCAGATTTGAATGATTTTAAAACCCGTTTCAAAAAGATCTCTCAGGGTCAATTTGATTTAGGTCGAGTCGAGATTCAGTCTCTGAATCCGCATGTGTCCGCATCTAATCCATTAAAACTGGAATTCTTGCCTTCAACGGCTGAAGAAGATGCGGTACAAATTAGCATTGATACTCAATCTCAAACGGTTTTTTCCGAGAAAACTCCTGGAAAACCAAGTGTTTTTCAGTCACTTAAACGTGAACTGAACAAGCAGTCTGCACCGGTGAATGCCTTAGTCACTTTCTCTTTAAGTGCATATGACCCGGAAGTTCTACAATCTGACTGGGCCACTTTTAATGGGTACTTTGATGCAGTCAAAGAATTCCTCAAGGAACAGACCCATATTCCCCTGTTTAAACTGGAATATGATGTCGTTGTCGGTCTGTTTCAGGCAGACTCTAAAGCAATTCTTGAATCCAAACTGATCAGTTTAAATGCCTTAAGCAAACCGCAACTCATTACAGTGGGACCAAAGTCATTCCCTCTAAATTTGCGCTTGGGCTATGTCATGCTTGAACAGGGTTTGCAAGATGAAATGCAATGCAATACGCTGATTGGACAAGCATTCTCGACATCTTTACCTCAAGCAGAAGCTGTACCTGAATTTAAACTTGATATTCCTGCGTCACTGAGCAGTCCGGTTGCGGTAGAAATGCCAAGTATAGATTTCAGTGTTGCTGAAACACCAGTTGCCAGCCCAACAGTTGCAGCTGTCAGTCCAGCAGTCACCTCTATTCCTAACGCTACACCTTCTATTTTGAAAGCCTTAAGTGAATGTCTAGAACGTGGCGAGATCCATTTAAAGTATCAGCAACTCTATGATAAAGAAGATACGCGTTTATATACCTATGAAGTGACCAGTGGCTTTATTTTTGAGAATAAATGGCAGGATATTTCTAGCCTTTTAGAACTTCATGAAGATGATGAACTGTCCATTAAACTGGATCGCTGGATTCTGGTTGAAGCCAGTAAACAGCTACACAACTTTATTACCCAGTATCCTGATGCAAGCTTAATTGTCAATTTGAACCGTGCCGTGCTATTTAAAGACCGCACTTTCCCGGAATTTATTTCCAAGCTGATTACGATTATTCGCAGCAAAGTGCAGCATCCACTGATCTTGCAATTCTCGGAAGAAGATATTTTACTCAATCAGCAGGATGCCCAGAAATATCTGCGTACTCTGCATGAACATGGCGGCCTGATCGCTCTTCGTGATTTTGGTCAGTCCATGTATGGACCAAATTTACTGCGTGAATTACCGCTAGATGGTGTCAGCTTGCATTCAAGCTTAACCAATATGCTTAATAAAGACACCGAGATTGAGCAGTTGCAGGAAAAAATCACCAGCTATAATGAAATCAAGCCACTCAACATTCTGATCCGTGAATTAAATGACATGACTTTGTTCGCGAATGCCTGGAACGTGGATGCCCGATTTATTCAGGGGAATTATTTCCAGAAAAAACTTGATCATTTGATTGATGTACAAGATCACTAAGATCTTGTACAAGCCTGCAATTTAGGGAATCCAATGATAATTTTCTAAATTGCAGGCACAAAAAAACGGGCTTAAAGCCCGTTTTTTCATTTTGGGTATTAACGTTTAACAGAACGTGACATACCAGCAAAACGTTGTTTGAACTTGTCGATACGACCGCCAGTGTCAACGTTCTTTTGCTTACCAGTGTAGAATGGGTGGCAAGCTGAACATACGTCTAGATAAAGAGTTTCTTTACCAAGAGCTGAACGAGTTTCGATTACGTTACCACATGAACAAGTAGCAACTAAAGTTTCATATTTTGGGTGAATATCGGCGCGCATCGTCGATTACTCCATTAGATTCAAGAAGGTTTAGCTGTCATCGCTATTGATCACTCTCAACTGAGGAAGCAGGAACATCGTTCATGCAGATCAACACCACAACAGACCATTCTTTTGGCCCACCGAGACGGATACCGTCAGAGCTAAGCACAACAAGTGGGCATTATTATACGTGAAACGAATTCAATATGCGAATTATTCTTCAGCTTCCAATCCACTCTCTTTGGCCCACAGATTGGCAATAATCCCGCAGACCATTAATTGAATCTGATGAAAAATCATGATCGGCAGGACAATCATGCCCAGCGGCTGGCCAATAAATAAAATTTGCGCCATCGGCACTCCACTGGCCAGGGTTTTCTTGGAACCACAAAAGAATGCCGTTTTCTGGTCAGCGCGGCTAAAGCCCAGCCAGCGTGGAATATAAAGTGATAACAGCATCACAATGGTGAGTAACACCGAGCAAGCCAGCAATAGCAGCAACAAGGTACTCAGGCTCACTTCATTCCACAGCCCGGCCACTACGGCGCTACTAAAAGCGCCATACACCACCAGTAAAATCGAGCCTTGATCGAAGACCTTGACGATTTTTGGCATTTTCATCATTTGCGGATAGATCCAGGGACGCAGAATCTGTCCTAAAATAAACGGCACCAAGAGCAGCAGTGTAATCTGGATAATCGATGAAGTCGGATCAAAACCATGTTCAGATTGACCGAGAATAAAAAATGCTACCAATAGCGGGGTGATAAACATACCAATCAGATTGGAAAAAGAGGCACTGCACACCGCACCTGCAACATTGCCATGAGCCACCGAAGTAAATGCGATCGAGGACTGCACAGTGGATGGCAGGAAACACATAAACAGGAAACCCCAATATAGTTCCTGTCCGAGCATCGGTAATAAAATCGGCTTGGCCAAAAGTCCGAGAATTGGAAACAAAGCAAAAGTTAGCGCAAAAACCAAAGTATGCAATTTCCAGTGCATAATGCCTTGCAGCACAGCTTCACGAGACAGTTTGGCGCCGTGCAGGAAAAACAGGATGGCGATCGCTCCTGTCGTCACCCAGCCAAAGACTTCAGCCGCCTTCCCCGAAACTGGCAACACACTGGCCAGCAAAACCATCACAAACAACAGTATCGTAAACCGATCCAATGCCAAGAACTTAAGCATATCCCTATAATCCCTCAGATTTTATTGTTTGATATAAAAATGCCCGGCTATCTTAACAGATGCCGGGCCCATGCTATGCACTCAGATTGATGTAATATTTTCATCTATACATGAATGCATTTCATATATCTCGCTACATCACACTTAGTTATTACGTGCATTGTTGTCTTGCTGGATCAGCTCGATCTTGTAGCCATCTGGATCTTCTACAAATGCAATTACAGTCACGCCACCTTTCATCGGACCGGCTTCACGCACCACATTACCGCCACGCGCTTTAATCTCTTCGCAAGCCTTGTAAGCATCATCAACTGCAATCGCGATATGACCATAAGCATTGCCCAGTTCATAGCTGTCTGTATCCCAGTTATGCGTCAATTCCAGTACGGTGTGATTCTCTTCATCGCCATAACCGACAAAAGCCAAGGTAAAACGGCCCTCTTCGTAATCACGCTTACGAAGCAAAGTCATGCCAAGTACTTCAGTATAGAACTTGAGAGATTGTTCTAAATTGCCTACACGTAACATGGTATGCAGCATGCGCATATTAATCATCCTTCTGTACAGATTGTTGTTGGTGTTCACCGAGCAGTTTTGCGACCCAAACCACCAGAATCAGGATCGGAATCCCGATTAGAGTAGTCATCAGGAAGAAATTCGGATAACCGATATTGGTGACTATAGTACCCGAATATCCGCCTAAAATCTTAGGGGTCAAAGTCATGAGTGAGCTAAAAATCGCATATTGAACAGCGGTAAAAGACACACTGGTCAAGCTCGACAAGAATGCAATAAACGCAGCACCAGCCAGCCCAGCAGCCAGATTGTCGACAATAATAGCAAAATAAAGCCACTTGTCGCTATAAGGTTTAATTACCTTACCACTGACTTCGACTGTATCTGAACTGTTGCTATCCACCACTGTTAAGGGCTGAATATCGACATCCAGATCCTGGGTATTGGCCAAGTGATCATTGACTTGAAACACATGTGTTGTTTGCTGTAGTGCCTGATCATCTTGCATCAAGACGGCACTGATAATATGTGCAGGTAACTGAATCAGTTGTTGTGCAGGAATCGCGGCAGTAAATACGCCTTCACTTTCCAGTTTAGCCTCAATATTTTGATCATTGATTTGCAAAACAATCTTTTGATTCTCTTGCAGTGCTTCACCGACATATTGGCCGCGCACCACAATGGTCTTGTCCTGCTCAGCTGCGGTGAGAGTATTGTCACTGGTGATCGGCAGGATCTGTAACTGAGTGCTGCCCTGTTGTGCAGTCAAATATGGCATATTGACCTGCACAGGCGCTTGATTGGTATTATCTGTATTGAGATAAGCGGCTGAGACTTGCAGCTGTTTGCTCTGCGCCAGCACTGCACTTGGGATATCCAGCTTCCAGTAGCCAACTTCATCGGTCTCTGCCTGATAAACCTGATTACCGACCGTGACTTCGACAGCTGCCAGTTTTTCACCAGACTTGACCAGTCCGATAAAAATCAGGTTGGTGGAACAGGCCAGTACGGCACCGACAAACATCAGTTTCATGATGTTCATCTTCTGGGCCAAGAGTCCGCCAAGGAAACCACCGACTAAAGAGAAAATCACCCCATAGACTTTAACGGCCTCGGCAATCTGTTCTTTACTGAAATTCAGGTCCTGATAGAACACATTGGAAATGACGCCGGCAATAATATCGGAAACCCGATAAAAACCGATCAGCAATAACAACACCAATGCCAGTTTCAAGCCATAACGTTTAAAGAAATCTGCAACCGGATTGACCCAGGTTTCATAGGCCATTTGCTTGTTAACCGCACCCATTTTTACCAAGCTTGCACCAATCGCAAAGGCCACTGCACCCGAGCCAACAAAGCGCAAAGCTTCAAAACAGAACAAGGCAAAGGTATCTTGAATGGCGAATTGTTCGGTGATGCTGGCCACCAGATTGCCCGAATAGATATAGCTCAAGACAAAACTGATCACCGCCACAAAAAATACGGCGACTAAACGGAAATAATCACTGCGCACATAGTGTTTTCGCACACGGTCAACCTGCGGCTCCCGAATGGACAGTGTGGTGATAATACCGACCAGCATGACAGCAGCCATCGCCAGATAGGTCCATTTCCAGGCATCATAGATATAGTTGCCTTTCGCAGTTCCCAAATAGGCCGCCAGAAACAAGGCACCAGCACCGGCCACAATCATCCCGATCCGGTAACCTGCATTATAGGTGGAAGCCAATACGGTCTGCATCTGGGTTTCCGCCAGTTCAATCCGGTAGGCATCAATCACAATATCCTGCGTTGCTGCGGAGAAACCAAGCAGGACTGCACCGAGCGCCATTTGCTGTAAATGTGTTGCACCCAAAGCCGGATCAGAAAAGGCCATAATGGAAATGGCACAGACAATCAGAATCTGCGCAATCAGCAACCAGGCACGACGACGTCCCAGAGCCTTGGTCAGGAATGGGACTGGCAGTTCATCAATGAGCGGTGCCCAGACGAATTTAAATGAATAGCCCAATGCGGCCCAGCTAAAGAAAGTTACTGCACTTTTGCTGATTCCGGCCTCACCTAACCATAAAGACAGACTGGAAAAAATCAGAAGAATCGGCACACCAGCCGAAAATCCCAAGAACAGCATGATCAATGCACGTCGATCTAAAAATGCTGTAAATGCGGATTTCCAACCCGTCGTTTGTGTTGTCATTGCTTTATTATTTTCCGCAGAAAAACCAATTGCTGCTATTCAATCCTGTAATAGCGTATCTTTCAACAAGATTTATATATTTATCACATTTCCGGTTTTTTATTTTCGGGCAAAAGCGACATGTTGGCTTGAATTTTTCAAGTAAATCTGTATACCTTAACTCTTATCAACGTAATATTTCGTTTTGGATTTTCAACAGTGACCCAGAGACTCGATCAAATTAATTCCTCTATTGCCAGCAACACCAGCACAACTCCACAAAAAATCCGCTCAGATTTACTTATCTCTGCATTTGAACAAAGCGAAATTAAAAATACTCTGGACCATACCCGGTTAATATCCACCCAGCTGACGCATATTCCAAACCTAGAAAAAATTCCTGCGTCAACCAAACGGATCAAACCCCTGAATAACTTTTTGGGCCAAGATCGTGCACGTGCCTCAGTTGAGGCCGGGATTGCCCTACCTTATTCCGGTTATAACATTTTTGCCGTCGGTACAGCAGGACTCGGAAAACGCACCATGGTGAAGCGTTTGCTGCAGCAGCACGCCAAAACTATGGAAACCCCGAATGACTGGGTGTACGTCAATAACTTTCAGAACCAGCGTCAGCCGATTGCACTGGAACTGCCTCCGGGTCAGGGTCCAAAATTCCAAGCCATGTTGAATCAAAGCTGGCAAACCATTCTGAAACAGCTTGAGCGCCGTTTTACTGCAGAGACCTATCACAACCGCATTGAAATGATTCGCCAGGAAACTGGTGATGAGCAGCAGCAGGCGCTCATCGAACTGACCAAGGAAGGCGCAGAACTGGATCTGAAGCTGATCTCGCGACATGATGAGCACTGTTTTGTCCCTGTGCATCTGATTGATGACAAATTGCAGGAAATGTCTCAGGAAGATCTGAATGCCTTAAGCAACAAAGATCGTGCTGAACTGGCGTCCAACATGCGCTATATGGACAAGAAACTGGAACGTTTGGGTTTACACCTGGGTGATCTGGAAGATGATGCACGCGATCGCGTTCAGATCCTGAACCGCGATATCGCCAAGCAGGTGGTCTTACCGCGAGTTGAACAGATTCTGGCGAAATTCAAACATGTCGAAGGTCTGGAACATTACCTGAAATACTATGCCGAAGACATCATCAACAATGTCGAAATTGTGCTGGAACAGGAAGAAGATGATTTCACTCCGGCACTGTTCAGTCGCGTTCCTGCACGTTATCAGGCCAATGTGATTATCACACACAAGCCGAACAGTGGTGCACCAGTGATCTTTGAAGATTTTCCAACGCATTACAACCTTTTGGGTCATGTGGAACAACTGACTCAAAATGGTACGATTACCACGGACTTTACTTTGATTCGTCCAGGTACCTTGCATAAAGCTAATGGCGGCTTCCTGATGCTGGAAGCGGAACAATTGCTGGAACAGCCGTATGCATGGCAAGGCTTGAAGCGCGCGCTTAAATCGGGGCATTTAAAACTGTCTTCACTTGAGCATATGATCACGCTGACCGGCAGTATTTCGATTGAACCTGCTTCGATTCCATTGAATATCAAGGTCATCTTGCTGGCTGAGCCTGAAATCTATTATGAAATTTTAGAGCTTGAACCAGAGCTAGGCAGCATCTTTAAAATCCGTGCCGATTTCACCGATACATTACAACGTAATGACAATAACGAGCAGGCTTATATGCAGCTGATTGCCGACTATGTGCAATCGGATAAATTATTGCCTTTTGACCGTTCTGCTTTAGCCGCCTTGCTCACAGATTCCAGCCGTCAAGCCGAAGATCAAAGTTCATTGTCATTACATGCTCTGACGCTGGGCGATCTGATCCGTGAAGCACATCATCATGCCTTCCAGGCCGGTGACAAGATGGTTTCAGAAAAACATATCAACACCGCACTGGATCACCGTAAATATCGTCTCGGCTATTTACGTGAACTGTATTGGCAAGATCTGACTCGTGGTACTCAACTGATCGAAACCCGCGGCCATCGTCTGGGCCAAATCAATGCCCTGTCCGTCATTCATTATGCTGATGTCGAATTTGGTCTGCCTTCACGACTGACTGCTTCGGTGTATCAAGGTGGCGGTGATATTCTGGATATCGAACGCAGTGTGGAACTTGGTGGCTCTTTGCATGCCAAAGGCGTGTTACTGATGTCATCCTTCCTGAAAGCGCATTTTGGTCGTGAACAGACCTTACACTTCTCTGCTGCACTGGCCTTTGAACAAAGTTATGGTCAGGTCGATGGTGACAGTGCCACTGTTGCGGAACTTTCTGCCTTACTGTCGGCCATCAGCCAGTTACCGATTGATCAATCCTGGGCCATTACCGGTTCCATGAACCAGCTGGGACAAGTACAGCCGGTAGGTGGTGTGAATGCCAAAATTGAAGGTTTCTTTGATGCTTGCAAGTTACAAGGTCTGACCGGAAAACAAGGTGTGATTATCCCGCGTCAAAATATGCAGCATCTGATGCTGCGTAAAGATGTCACCATTGCTGTGGAAGAAGGTCAGTTCCATATTCACGCGATTGATACCATTGATCAGGCGCTGGAAATCCTGATGGCGCGTCCTGTCGGTACCTTGGATAAAAAAGGTCGCTATAGCAAAAATTCAATCTATGCCGCAGTGATGGCACAGCTGGATTATTGGCAGGCGATTGAAGATGGTGCCGAACTGGTCGAAGTACCGAAGAAAAAGAAAAAAAAGAAGAAGAAAGACAAGAAGCAAATCGTCGAGCCACAAACTGAAGTTGAAGCTGATGTTTCGACAGTTGAACAGCCGGATGCAGCGACAGAGGATTAACTCTGACCTTGACCTAAGCAAAAATAGAGACAAAAAAAGCGCTTCTCAATGAAGCGCTTTTTCACATCTGGACTTAATTTAATACAAAATTAAGCATCAACTGCCGGGCTGTACTGTTCAACTAAAGGCTTTAATTCACCTTTTTGGAACATGTCGAGCATGATATCACTACCGCCGATCAACTCACCATTGATCCAAAGCTGTGGAAATGTCGGCCAGTTGGCGATTTGTGGTAACATCGCGCGAATGTCCTGGTTTTCCAGAATGTTTACATAAGCAAACGGACGACCAATTTGACTGAGTGCTTCTACTGCACGTGCAGAAAAACCACATTGTGGAAATTGCGGTGTGCCTTTCATGTAAAGAAGTACTGCGTGTTTTGCAATTTGGTCACGAATTAACGCTTCGGTATCGCGTGCTTGTTCAGTCATTGATAAATCCTCAACTCATCTGTCTCGCATTATACCCAAATCCAGGCAAAACAGTATGTCTAAAGCAATAATTCCAATTTTATTTACAATTACCCTTTAAATCTGAGCGGGTTTTTGCTTATATAAGTTTTTCTTTCCACCTAACAGTTAAGAGTTAGTCATGAATAATATTACCCTCGCCCCGGTACAAACTGATCAACCGTCTCATTTGATGCCTGTTTTTGGCCGTCAACCGATCAGCTTTGTCCGAGGACGAGGTGCATATCTTTATACCGAAGATGGTACAGAGTATTTAGATGCATTAACCGGAATTGCGGTATGCGGTTTGGGCCATGCGCATCCAGTCATTGCCGAAGCGATTGCTGAACAGGCAGCGACCCTGATTCATACCAGCAACCTGTTTGAAGTGCCTTGGCAAACCGCTGCCGCACAGAAACTGGCTGAAGTTGCAGGTATGGAAGAAGTATTTTTCTCCAACAGTGGCGCAGAATCAAATGAAGGTGCAATCAAAATTGCACGTAAATTTGGTCATATGCAAGGCATTGCATCGCCTAAAATCATTGTTGCCGACCAGTCTTTCCATGGTCGTACCATGGCCACCTTATCTGCTACAGGCAATAAAAAAGTGCAGGAAGGCTTTGGCCCCCTAGTTGAAGGTTTTGTCCGTGTACCTTTTGGTGATATCGAAGCGATTGAAGAAGCGGCAATCAATCACCCGGATATCGTAGCGATTTTGATTGAGCCTATTCAGGGTGAAGGCGGTGTCAATACTGCTCCTCAAGGTTTCAGCTACTTAGAAGAAATCCGCCATATCTGTAACCAGCACAACTGGCTGATGATGCTGGACGAAGTACAAACTGGTAATGGCCGTACCGGTAAATATTTTGCTTACCAGCACACCAATATTATTCCGGATGTACTGACCACAGCCAAAGGCTTAGGAAATGGCTTCCCGATTGGTGCAGTCATGACCCAAGGTCGTGGCGTCGGTGTATTAACTGCTGGAAATCACGGTTCTACCTATAGCGGTACAGCACTGGGTTCGCGTGTGGTCTATACCATTCTCGATATTATGCGAAAAGAAAATATCGTCGCGAATGCGGCTGAAAAAGGTGCTTATATCGTTGACCAGCTACGCAACAAACTGGCAGATCAAAATGTCATCGTACGTGGTTTCGGTCTGATGATCGGGATTGAATTACCAAAAGAATGTGGTGATCTGGTTGCGATTGCACGCAATGAATACAAGATGATTATCAATGTCACTGCAGGCAATGTCGTTCGTCTGTTGCCTACCCTGAATATTACCCAGGAGCAGGCAGACCAGTTGATCGAACGTCTGGTAAAAATGATCAAAGCTTATTTGGCATAAAGCCCTAGCCTAAAAATTAAAAAAGCCGCTCTAAAGCGGCTTTTTTATTATTCTGCACTCTATGATGCGTTTTGTAACATACGTCCGCCAGAGATCTGGCTAAAATATTGTTTCAGGGTATCAAGACAACGAAGAATTTTTGTCGGTTGTTGTTCACGTTTCGGAATAACCGCATACAGTGTAATCGATGGCAGTCTCCATTCAGGCAGAACTTCAACTAAAGTACCGTTAAGCAAATCCTTTTTAGCATCAAGATATAAAACCTTGGCAATCCCATTACCCTGCAAGCACATCGATTTTGCAACCAAACCGTTATTGGTACTGAAACGGGATTTCAGTTCAAACTCGGCTTTTTCTGCAGTATTCACATGTTGGAAATGATAATACTGATGGTTTTTAAGATGCGTTAAAGGCAAGACCTCATGATTTTTAAGATCATCAGGTTTCGAAATAATGGTGCTTTGATTAATATAACTCGGTGTCGCCACCAGAATTTGCTCAATCTGCATCAATGGCACAACCTGAAGATTATGCTCATCATTTTTCTGTTCAAATCTTAGGGCGATATCAACCCGCCCATCCAACAAATCAACCTCATGATTGTTTGTTTCTAAATGTACTGCCAAGCCGCGATGTGCAGCTATCCAATGAGAAAGTGCAGGAATCACATGATTCGCGCATAATTCTGGCAAAGAAACGATACGCAGCTCACCCACAAGATCATCACGTAACTCATTGATCCGGACTTTACCGCGTTCAGCAGCAGATAACATTTCTTGACAGCTATGGAAAAAAGCTTGTCCCGCTTCGGTCAGACTTAATTTTCTCGTCGAACGATTTAGAAGTACGACTTCCATATCGTGTTCTAATGAGCGAATTTGTTGACTGACGGCGCTGGTCGTAATCCCTAATTCACGGGCAGCACCGCTGAACGAGTTTTTTTCCACAACGCAAGCAAAGACACCCATTGCTCGAAGTTGATCTAACATAAATTTCCCTCTAAACTTATGAGGTGCTCCATCATTTGATAAAAGCAACTTATTGTATTATACGGCGAAATTTACACTTTGCATTATTTATTTAATTGTTTGGTAAAACTGCAGTAGGATTAATAGGTTTGCCGTCTAAGCGCACCTGAAACTCAAGCATGGTACGGTTTGTACCAGTTGATCCCATTTCTGCAATTTTTTGACCAGCCGTTACATTTTGGCCACTTTTCACATTCAATTTACTGTTATGTGCATAAGCGGTGATATAGCCATTGATATGCTTCACCAACACCAGATTGCCATATTCTTTCAGGCCATCAGCGGCATACACCACCTGCCCGTCTGCTGCTGCAAATACCGGATCGCCGACATTGCCACTATAGCGGGTGCCCTTGATATTAGAAGCTAAATTGTATTGCTGAAGAATCGCACCATTCGATGGTTTTACCCAACGTAAACCTGCAGCCGTAGATACTGGCGTAACCGGTGCAGATGTATTGACGCGTGGTGTGGTTTGTACTGTGGTTACTGGTGTCACCGGTGCCGGTGTAGGCACTGCAATTGTTTGACGCTGGATTGGCGCTGCCTGAGTCATAGCCTGAGTACTGGTGCTACGGCGCGCAGTATTGCTTTTCAGGCGGATTGATTGTCCGACATAAATCCGGTAAGGCGCACTGATATCATTCATCTCGGCAACACTGATATAGTTCAGTCCATAACGTGCTGCAATCCCACTCAATGTATCTCCTGAACGCACCGTATAGAAATCAGGAGCTGTTGCATAACGCGTTGCATTATTCACCTGGGGTTTGGTGGCACAACCGGTAATTACTCCTGTAGAAATAACAACGGTCGATAAAACGAGGGTTTTAATCAGGGTTGCAGGCGAAGCTACGACACATTTCGGTAACACCAAGAACATTATCTTCCTCTCTAATGCTATACGGTTGCAAAATTCCGTTAAGATTAGCAAAGTTTTACGGCAATATACTTGCAATCGCGAGTTTTTCACAAAGTTATAACACTAAGGACGCATTTTCTGCCAATTGTGTTTGTAAATTCCGCAGACTCTCATAATTGGTAGCATCCATCTGAATCGGGGTAATACTGACATAGCAATTGGCGACCGCAGAGAAGTCCGAATCAATTTCGTTAAATCCTGGCTTAGGGTCTGCGACTGCTTCTCCTGAGAGTCCAATCCAGAATACCTGACGACCACGCGGATCTATATGACTCGTCACCGGTTTAGACTGACGGCGGCGACTTTGATATGTCACTTTTTCACCCTGCAATTCAGTTACATCTGGAATATTGATATTAAAAATATGTCGCTCAGGCAGAACAGGCAAACCACGAGCAATAAAATCATGCACCCATTCGGCGGCCAACTGATAATCCTGAGGCTGCTGATAGCCACGTACATTCGGCCCACTCAGTGATACGGCAATCGCAGGATGTTTAGTTAAACGACCTTCAAAGGCCGCCCCGACTGTACCGGAATACAAGATATCATCTCCCAGATTTGCGCCGCTATTTATCCCGCTAACCACCAGGTCAAATTCAAAATCAAATAGCCCGTTCATAGCCAAGTAAACGCAATCTGCCGGCGTCCCATTAACCGCCCAGACATCAGGAGAAATCTGGATTGGGCGTAAAGGGCGGTCCAAAGTTAAGGCACTAGAAAAGCCACTGCGTTCACTTTCCGGTGCCACAATCACCACTCGCCCCAAAGGCTTTAGCGCTTGCGCCAAAGCCTGAATACCGGATGCAAACACCCCATCATCATTTGAAACTAAAATATTCACTAAAAAATCTCGTTACGCTAAAAAATGACTGACTAGGACATTTCATTGTATTAGTGCAGGAATTATATATATTTATTGCTCGACATCCATCTTTATAATATGTGGCTCAAGATGATTAAAAAATTCTCTTTATTTAGCGCTCTCACTTTAAGCTTGGCAGCATTTATTTCCCCTTCAGTCATGGCAAACGATCTGACTGTTGAAGAAAACAATACCATTGTAAAAGAAGATATTGCATCAGCACAGGTTATGGCTGAAGTTTGCCCGGCAATCATTGGTCAAAATCCAAAATTTAACAGCACCGTTGAACAATTGATCCAGTCTTATCTTGCAGACTACTCAGATAAAGGCATGAGCTATCAAAAGCTACAGGCAGACAGTGAATATAAATCTTTACTTGAAGAAGCACGTCAGGGTGCAAAGCAAACCAGCTCAGACGAGCAGAAAACTGTCTGTGAAGAAATGCTGAACTACCAAGGCTAAGCCAGCTAAATTTTCAAATAAGACGGTGTAAACATCGTCTTATTTTCTCTTACAGATTTATTCATAATTCTACAGCTTCGCTACATTTTCCCACTTTTCAATTTCAAAAATAAGTTTAAGCTAGGCAAATTATTGTTCTAAATCCATTTTTTGAGTTTTCAATGAAAAATCCAATATTCCAAGCTTTAACATTCTGCGCAATTTCTGCCGCCACTCTTTTGGGAACTTCTGCATTTGCAGCCGATGAAAACATTAATGTTACCCCAACTCAGCAAGTGACCAAACAGGAACTGGCAGCCATTTATGTTCTTTCAGAAATCTGTCCAAGCATGGTCAAAGACAAGTCACAGTTTAATCAGGGTTATACCAAGCTGGTGACT
Organism: Acinetobacter lwoffii; assembly: GCF_024129115.1. Classification (GTDB taxonomy): domain Bacteria; phylum Pseudomonadota; class Gammaproteobacteria; order Pseudomonadales; family Moraxellaceae; genus Acinetobacter; species Acinetobacter lwoffii_T. Next base: position 41,931 of record NZ_JAMXXO010000017.1, on the reverse strand, counting down.
GAGTATATGCCGGGCCAGCGTAATCCGGTTGAAAGCTTAAACCAGATGGCTAAACAGAACGATTTCCGCAATATTCTGGCCGAAGCACAATCGGATGCCAAGAAAGCCGGCAAGAAAAAAAATCAGGTGATTTGTAATGAATTAACCACCTATAACAATTAAGCTGCTTTTCTGCCGATAACTTACAATACTTTTGAAATAAGACCGGGTTTCCCATAGAAGTCAGCCTAGCTTTGTCCTAAAATGCTAGGCTCTTCGTGCTTACATCAAGATATAGGAACCCACTAGAAATGACCCAAAAAACTGCCCTTGCTGCATTATTATTAGTTCCTAGTTTTAGCTTTGCAGCAACTGTCCTATCTGCACCACCAGAATTGAATAATAAATCCTACGTGCTAATGGACTACGAGACAGGGCAACTTCTCGCTTCAAAAAATGAAAATGAAAAATTAGCCCCTGCTTCAATGACCAAGATGATGACCAGTTACATCATCGAACAAAAACTATTGAGCGGTGAACTCACTGAAGATGAACAAGTGCGCATGAACGAGTCAGCATGGTGTCGCGGCAGTAGCGCGGAATCATGTATGTATGTACCTTTAAATGGTACGGCAACTGCACTTGAAATGCTTCGCGGGATTATTATTCAATCAGGGAATGATGCGTCGAAAGCCATGGCTGAACATATTGCAGGGAACGAGGGTACCTTTGCACATATGATGAACCAGGAAGCTAAACGTATTGGCATGACCAATACCAGCTTTGTGAACTCAACCGGTATGCCGGCTGAAGGTCATTATTCAACTGCCAAAGATATGGCAACGCTGGCACAACACATCATTAAAGACAGTTCTAAATATTATCCGATTTATGCGGAAAAAGAATTTACCTTTAATGGCATCAAGCAAGGTAACCGTAATGCCCTGCTATATACCGACCCGAGTGTAGATGGTTTAAAAACTGGCCACACCGATGAAGCCGGCTATTGTTTGACCACCTCTTCAAAACGTGGACCTACACGTTTGATTTCAGTGATTTTTGGTGCACCAACCATGCAGGAACGTGCGACACAAACACGTGAATTGCTGGCTTGGGGTTATGCAAACTTCGAAACCAAAAATGTTCAACCTGCCAAACAGGTACTTGCCAAAGCCAAAGTCTGGTTTGGTAAGGAAGATGAAGTTCAGATCGGTCTTGCGGAAAACTTTAACGTGACCATGCCAAAAGGTCAGGCTAATGCGATTAAAACCCAGCTGGTGGTTCAACCTAAACTGACTGCACCTTTACAGCCTGGTCAGGTCGTAGGTAAATACGTAGCGACTCTGGATGGTAAAGTAATTTCAGAAAAACCATTGGTGGCTTTAAACGCGGTTGAAGAAGCTGGTTTCTTCGCACGTATGCTCGACCACATTAAACAATTCTTCTCAAACTTGTTCTAAGTTTAAATAGACTGTTTTAATCCCTGACTAAGACCAAAGCACTCATTCAGATGGGTGCTTTTTATTTTATACTATGCACATGATCCTTAAACTTTTAATGAGCAGATCACCATGAGCCAAAACATTCGTTCTTATTTAGACACGACTCCACAAATTGATGAATCGTGTTATATCGATCCGATGGGAATCGTGGTCGGCGATGTGGTCTTGGCTGAAAATGTCTCAGTCTGGCCTTTTGCCGTGATTCGTGGTGATGTTAATTCAATCCGGATTGGTAAAAATTCGAATGTTCAGGATCATGCTATGTTGCATGTCAGTCACAAAAAAGCCGACAAACCGAATGGTTCGCCTTTGATCATTGGTGAAGATGTCACGATTGGCCACCATGTGACATTGCATGGTTGTACTATTGGTAATCGTGTATTAATCGGGATTAACAGCATCATTCTGGATGATGTCATCATTCCGGATGATGTGATGATTGGTGCAGGTACGCTAGTTCCACCTGGAAAAGTTTTGGAAAGTGGTTGGCTCTATGTTGGTAGCCCGGCAAAAAAAGCACGTCCGCTCACTGAAAAAGAAATGGCATTCTTGCCTTATTCTGCACAGAATTATGTAAAAGTCTCTCGAAATTATCTTGGGTAAATCAAAATAAACAGATCTCTTTATTTTAATCCTTTGGTTTAATTCTTGCTTTAAAACAAGCATAACTCGAAGGATTAAAATGTTTATTGCGGTTTACCGTTTCAAAATTAAACCAGCGACAAAGGAAGCTTTCATTCAGGCATGGAAAACGCATATGGAGGGCATTTATCTGGTTTTAGGTTCTCTCGGCTCTCGCCTGCATAAAGAAGAAAAGACTGGTGATTATATTGGTTATGCTCAATGACCAAACAAAACACATTGAGAAAATGCCGACTTTAACCACCTCAATTCAGAAGAATATTTAAAGTATAAAAAAGCAGGTGAAGTGATGTGTAAGACTATTATTTCAAGCGATACTATTTTGGAATTAGATGTCGAAGCAGATTATTTACAATCAAGAACGTTTCTTTTTGAATAATTTTTAAAGAGAGGCATATTTTAATTCTACTTATCAGACATGAACATGATAAAAAATATTTCTAAAGTGTTTACTGCTTATATTATTTAATATGACGGATTTAAAAAAATCAAATGGATCAATACGTAATATGTTGAGGCTATTTGTTCCTGCATTTATGTCTGTGATAATTGAGTTAATATAAACATTTAAAAAATTATTAATTTACTAGGGCTTTGTTGCACAAAGATTTAAAATTAAAGCTACTCTGAGCTAGTCAAATTTAAGACACAACTCGGGTATGAGGTCGGCCTAATTCCGTAAATTTATTTAATACTGCCACACGTGCATGAATCTCATTGACTTGGCTTTGAAAGTTTCTCGCACTGAGTTTATCCCCCAATAATTTGATGCAATGCATCTTGGTTTCAACCAAACTGCGCCGATGGTAACCTGACCATTTTTTCCATATTATTCTTCCTAAATGCTTAACTGTTCGAAGTAATTCATTTCGCTCTCGCGAATGAACTTTTGTATCTTTCCAAGGTCTCGCATTTTTCCTAGGTGGAATCACTGCATGCGCTTGCCGATCTGCAATGACCTGACGGCATTGTTTTGTGTCATAAGCCCCATCTGTATAGACTGAATCAATCTGTTCATCCAATGGGATTTGATTTAGTAAATCACCAAGGACTTGCGAATCACTCACATTGTTGGTCGTGAGTTGAACTGATCGTATTTGTAGGGTTTCAGCATCTATACCGATATGAAGTTTTCGCCATTGGCGACGATATTCAGGCTGATGTTTCTTGCGTTTCCATTCACCTTCACCTAAAAACTTTAAACCAGTAGAGTCCACAAGTAGATGTAGTCCATCACTACTTTTTTGATAGCCAATTACAAGATCAATATGCTTTTGTCTTCTGCAAATGGTGGAATAATCTGGCGCTGTCCAATCTAAACCACAAAGCTTAATGAGACTTTTCACAAAGCCAGTGACCATACGTAAAGAGAGTCGAAATAAGGATTTAATCATTAAACAGCATTGGATGGCTGTATCTGAATAAGTTTGATTTCGACCATGTTTACCTTTGGGTTGAGCGTACCATTGAGTCTTGGGATCAAACCAAATCGAAATGTTTCCTCGATTAATTAAGGCTTGATTGTATTTGGACCAGTTGATTGTACGGTAGATATTAGGTGGAGGCTTCTTCATTCGGAAATTATATTGCTGAATTAGACCTTACGAACAGCTTTGTGCAACAAAGCCATTTTAAGACTAACCTCATCACTTATCTAGCTAATTTAGGCTGTTTCGTCATGCTATAAAGGGTATAACTATCTGATATATCAACTTTCAGTTATAGACCTCATTACTTTAAATAATTGTTTTGGAAATCAAGCTCATGATCCCCATCAGCATCTCTACAAGTCCTAAAAAAAATATTAACAGCCCCCCGCTATACTATTTTTATGTGCGTTTTTCCAGTTCTAAAATGATCACTTCAGCATTTATTTTCTCTGTAATTCATTAACCCAAAATACCATGATTTTCATTGGTTGATTGTTCATTAATGCATTAAGTCGCTTAAAGAAACCTGCTCTCAACATAGCCACACACCCTAAAATTTTATACAATAGTGCATCCTTTTCCATGGTGCTGCTTTATGACTGCTTGGACTGCTCATGTCACTGTCGCAACTGTCGTTGAAAAAGACGGAAAATTCCTGTTTGTAGAAGAACATACAGAAGGTGTGACACACACGGTATTTAATCAGCCTGCGGGTCATATCGAATGTGGCGAAACTATTATTGAAGCTGCCATTCGCGAAACCATGGAAGAGACCGGACATACGGTTGAAGTAACTCATCTTTTAGGGATGTATACTTATACCCCACCGATGTTCCCGGATCGGACATATTTTCGTTTCTGCTTTTTAGCCAAATCCATTGACTATGATCCGAATGCCACTTTAGATACAGATATTGTCGGCGCAGTCTGGATGACGCTCGATGAACTGATTGAATCTGCTCGTGCGCGTAGTCCATTGGTGATTAAAGCCGTGCAAGATGCACTTTCAGGTCAAAAATACCCTTTATCGCTCATTTACGACCACCAAAATTCTCCCTTAATTTCAAATTTGGATGCCTAATCCTATGCAACAACGTGTCATCGTCGGTATGTCAGGTGGTGTAGATTCATCTGTTTCTGCCGCCCTTTTACTTCAACAAGGTTATCAGGTTGAAGGTCTTTTCATGAAAAACTGGGAAGAAGATGACGGCACAGAATATTGCACGGCGATGGAGGATCTTGCCGATGCACAAGCCGTTTGCGACAAAATCGGCATTAAACTGCATACCGCAAACTTTGCCATGGAATATTGGGATCGCGTATTCGAACATTTCCTGGCGGAATATGCAGCTGGCCGTACGCCAAACCCAGACATTTTATGTAATAAAGAAATTAAATTTCGTGCCTTTCTCGATCACGCAGTAAATCTGGGTGCAGATTTTATTGCGACGGGTCATTATTGCCGTCGTGGTGAAACCATGACCAACTCACGTGGTGAAGAATATGCACCTTTATTGCGTGGTGTGGACAATAACAAAGACCAGACTTATTTCCTGCATGCGGTTCATGGTCGTGAAATTAATAAGACCCTGTTCCCTGTTGGTGAAATTGAAAAGCCACAAGTCCGTAAAATTGCAGAAGAATTAGATCTGGTTACGGCCAAGAAAAAAGACTCGACTGGGATCTGTTTTATTGGTGAACGTCGTTTTAATGACTTCTTAAAGCAATATTTACCTGCTCAACCGGGAAAAATCGTGCTGGAAGACGGTAAAGAGGTTGGTGATCATCACGGCTTAATGTACTATACGCTCGGTCAACGCGGCGGGATTGGCATTGGCGGTATGAAAGGCGTTGCTGAAGGTGCCTGGTTCGTATTGCATAAAGATATCGAAGGCAATCGTTTGGTGGTCGGTCAAGGCCATGAGCATCCATTCATGCAAAGCACCGTACTTTGGAGTGAAGCGATTGACTGGGTGGCGGGTGAGCAGGATCTTCCTGAAACAGGTTTCCGCTGTACAGCCAAAACCCGTTACCGTCAGACTGATCAAGCATGTACTGTATATCATGATTCAGAATCACCGAATGGTGTTCGTGTTGAGTTTGATGAACCTCAACGTGCAGTGACCCCAGGTCAAAGCGTGGTGTTCTATTCAGGTGAAGTTTGTTTAGGGGGTGGTGTGATTCATCATACCAATGCGCCTAAACCTGATTTTATAAAAGGATGAATTCGGCATGACGGAGTTACCATTTCAACCAGCCACAACGTTGAATACTCGTCAAAATCGTGCTTTGGCATTAGCGGGTGTGTTTCAGGCCACCCAGCTAACCCATATGACAGCATTGACGGGTCAGCAAAGCATTGGTGAAAGTGGTAACTTTTATTTTGAACAGTTGATTAAAGCCAGTCTCAATATCCGTCCCGGCAGCAATCAGAATGCCCAGACGCTCGACTTTTTTAATCAACTGGCCGATATTTCCTTAGGTTTAAAAACATTAGAAAGCAGCCTTGTTCAACCCTTCAATACTTCACCAAAATCCAGAATTCCGAAACTTTCCGCCACAAAACTTCCGATGAGCTATGCGATGGCACTTCTTCAATTAGAAAAGAAGGTCTATAGCAATCCCAAATTCGTAGAAATTATTGAACAGTCCCAACAGAAAATTCTCAAACAGCTTTCTTTCTTCGATAATAATTACCTGCACCCCAGTATCATTGCCAATCTTGCCCAAACCTATGTCGATACGGCCGGACAGATTAATCCGCGCATTATGGTACGTGGTAATGCTGAAGCCTTTAAAGATGCCGGACACACCAACCGCATTCGTGCGTCCTTATTTACCGGTTTGCAAATGGCGCACTTGTGGCGTCAGCTCGGTGGCAGCTCTTGGGGCATGGTATTTGGCAAGCGCAAGTTGCTACAAGATATTCAGAATCTAGCGCGTTTACAGTTTCAGGTGGTTTAACTGATGCTGCACGTGTTTCGTTTTACGTTTAATTCCAAAATCTAAGGAATCGATATGAACGCTTTAACTGCACTTTCTCCATTAGATGGACGTTACGCGAGCAAATGTGATGCTCTACGTCCTTTTCTTTCTGAGTTTGGTTTAATCCATGCTCGTGTGACTGTTGAAGTGCGTTGGTTACAAGCGCTTGCAAACCACCCGGAAATTACTGAAGTACCGGCGTTTTCAGGCGAAACTAATGCAGCGCTTGATGCGATTGTGAGCGATTTTTCTGAAGATGATGCCAATCGCATCAAAGAGATCGAACGCACCACCAACCACGACGTTAAAGCGGTTGAGTATTTCCTGAAAGAAAAAATCGCTGGTATCGAAGAACTTAAAAATGCCGGTGAATTCATTCACTTTGCATGTACATCTGAAGATATTAACAACCTGTCACATGCCCTCATGTTAAAGAGTGGTCGTGATGTACTGGTTGCATCCATGCAGCAAATCATCGATTCAATCGTTGCACTTTCTGAAAAGCATGCAGACCAGCCAATGCTGTCTCGTACTCATGGCCAAACTGCAAGCCCGACGACTTTGGGTAAAGAAATGGCGAACGTGGCTTACCGCCTTGCACGTCAAATCAAACAGTTCAAAAATGTTGAGCTACTGGGCAAAATCAATGGTGCAGTCGGTAACTACAATGCGCACTACTCTGCTTACCCAGACATCAACTGGCCTGCGCATTCACAAGCATTTGTAGAGTCTTTGGGTCTAGACTTTAACCCGTACACCACTCAAATCGAGCCACACGACTATATGGCTGAATTGTTTGATGCGCTGCGTCGTTTCAACACTATTCTGATCGATTTTAACCGTGACGTTTGGGGCTATATCTCTCTTGGTTTCTTCAAGCAAAAACTGAAAGAAGGCGAAGTCGGTTCTTCGACCATGCCGCACAAAGTTAACCCGATTGACTTTGAAAACTCTGAAGGTAACTTGGGTATTGCAAACGCGGTACTTGCCCACTTAGGCGAAAAACTGCCAATTTCTCGTTGGCAGCGTGACCTGACTGACTCGACTGTGCTTCGTAACATGGGTGTTGGTTTTGCGCAAAGCTTAATTGCTTTTGAAGCTTGCTCTAAAGGTATTGGCAAACTTGAGTTGAACGCTGCGCGTATCAATGAAGACCTGGATAATGCGCAAGAAGTATTGGCTGAGCCTATTCAAACTGTAATGCGTCGTTACAACGTTGAAAAACCATACGAAAAATTGAAAGCGCTGACTCGTGGTCAAGCCATGACTCGCGACATGATGGTTGATTTCGTAAATGGTAACGAGTTGGAAGCTGTTCCTGCTGCTGATCGTGCGCGTTTAGCAGAAATGACTCCTGCCACTTACACAGGTAATGCTGCTGACCAAGCCAAACAAGTAGCTGAGCTGATTGCTAAAATCTAATTTGCAATAAGACGAAAAGGCGAAGCTCAGGCTTCGCCTTTTTATTTATAATGTGTTTTATTCTAAAAAAGATATTTTATAATAACGACATGATTGATCATCGACTTTCCGCCAAACATTACGCGAGCCTGGGCATTTTAATTCTGGCGAGTTTGCTTGCCAGTATTCGTCCTTTAGAACTGGAAGCTTATCTCTTGCATCAAGCAGGCACAGTTTTCATGATCATCATGCTGCTCATCTGCCTGTATAAAATCGGGCTGAATTTTTTAAGTTTTAATTTATATATTCTTTTTCTGATTGTTCATGTGATTGCTGCGCACTATCTGTATTCTTATGTGCCCTATAACCAGTGGATCGAACAGATTTTTGGCTTTAATCTGAATGAAGCCATGCACTGGTCACGCAATATGTTCGACCGATTTGTCCATCTGGCCTACGGATTATTACTTTATCCAGTTTTCCATCGCCTGTTTCAGGTCTGGTTGCCGCAGCAAAAACCCGTGGTCATTTTCCTGCTGGTGATTCAGTTTGTGGTAGCTAGCAGTATGATCTATGAGTGGCTGGAATGGCTGATTGCCATTGGTTTATCTCCTGAGGAAGCTGAAAACTATAACGGACAACAAGGGGATATGTGGGATGCGCACAAAGACATCTTGCTTGCTACGATTGGTGCAGCGATAACAGGCGGGCTGCAATTGATACCGAAAAATCAAAAAAGCTCACCGAAGTGAGCTTTGAAATTCATTCAAGATCAACTGAATTAAAGTTTTGGATGACGCATTTAATTACGTTCATATTCTTCAATTAAGAATATGGGCAATATCGCATCCAATCATCCTTCATTTTTTGCAGTTCATTCCCCGTCAACATCTCACTGTAATAAATGAAATAGGTTGCATCAGGATATTGAATCTCATGAAGGAACATTATGCCACGCAGTGACACAGATAACTCCTCAGGAAAATCATCCTCTAAATAAAGTTCTTCAAATTCATAATTAAAATAACAATTTTGCGTCGCAAGAAATGCTTCAACTATAGCCATGTTTCTGCTCTAACAATAAAATATGCTTTATTTTATCTGATTAGTTTCAGTGATGGTTTACATTTCATTCGGTTCAATCCATTGAACAAACTTAGATTCTGACAAATGTGGATATTTGAACTTATCTAGATATTCAAAGCAGGCCTTTTGGCCTTGAGGGATTTTATCCAGATGCTTATCGAAGAATAAATGCCGACTATATTGAGCGCCATCAAAGCGAATACTCACACGTTCAAATTCGTTACCACCTCGAACTTTATGCATCTGATAAAACTGCACAACGCCACATTCTTTCGATGGAATAACAGGTGGATCATTGGGCTTTAGAAAGCTATACAGCAGAAAGATACAAACGCCGGGTAGAAAACTCAGCCAAAACAAAACCTTCTTAGAATTATCCTGAGTTAATTTTGCTTCAGAATAAAGCATACATAACATCGGAATAAATACGATACTAAAAAACCCAAGCAACAAAATAAACGTGAGCATATGAGCCTAGACTCAATCAGAGTACTCCACTTATATCACAACAATATGATTTCAAAAAATAAAAAAGCCCACCGAAGTGAGCTTTAAAATTCATTCAAGATCAATTGGATTAAAGTTTTGGATCACGTATTTGCACCAGATTTGCGTTTGCTTTACTTAAGCTTTCCATAACGTTATTCATGACAGTGGGTATCAGTGAATCAGCAATTTGCGCTGCTTGCAGGCCGAGTTTTTCACCCAAAGTTGGTTTCTTGCGGGTCTGGATGGAATAGATATCATGTTGGGTCAACAAGTTGAGCAGGTATTCATCTGAGGTTTGCAGTTTATCCACCAGATTTAGATCCAGCGCATCCCGACCATACCAATGCTCACCAGTGGCCACTTTTTCAATATTCAGCTGCGGGCGATACTTCTCAACGAAATGTTTGAATAAAGCATGGGTTTGCTGTAGTTCTTCTTCAAACTTAGCCTTACCCTCTTCGGTATTTTCACCAAACATAGTCACGGTACGTTTGTACTGTCCAGCGGTATAGAGTTCAAAGTCGATTTTATTGTCTTTCAGTAGGCGGTTAAAGTTGGGGACTTGAGCAACCACACCAATTGAACCGACAATCGCGAATGGTGCAGAAATAATCTCATTGGCAATACACGCCATCATATAACCGCCACTAGCGGCTACTTTATCGACACAGATGGTCAGATGAAAACCTGCCTCGCGTAAACGTACCAGTTGAGCTGCTGCAAGTCCATAACCATGGACCATGCCGCCCGGACTTTCCAGACGCACTACAACGCGGTCACGACCTGCTTTGGCTGTGGCCAGAATCAAGGTGATTTCTTCACGTAAGCCTTCTACCGCAGAAGCAGCCATATCACCTTTAAAATCGAGCACATAGATTTTTTGATTGGTTTTCTTACGTGCACGCGCTTCTTTTGACAGTTGTTGCGATAACTGTAAAAGTTCCAGTTTAGAGCCAGTAGTTTGCGCTATTTTTTTTCGTTGTTCATTGATACGCGCATTGAGATGACTAATACGGATTTCAGCGGACAGTTTCGGAGTATGAAATAACATAAAAAATCTATTCTCTATTTAATTCGGATTTATTCCTTTAGATTAGGTCAATTTCGGTTTTTTTCAACTTTATTTCGAGAATTATTACGATTATCACCATCTATTTCACCTATAAAAAAAGAGCCTTACGGCTCTTATTCTAGAGATCGGATTAACCGAAACGCCCGGTAATATAGGCTTCAGTCAACTGATGATCTGGCTGGGTAAAGACTTTTTCGGTCGAGTTGACTTCAATCAGATCACCCAAATGGAAATATGCAGTACGATCAGATACACGCGCTGCCTGTTGCATAGAGTGCGTTACAATCGCGATGGTATATTGCGTAGAAAGCTCAGAAATCAGCTCTTCTACTTTGGCGGTTGCAATGGGATCGAGTGCCGAACACGGTTCATCCATCAAAATGACTTCCGGACTGACTGCAATGGTACGCGCGATACACAGACGTTGCTGCTGACCACCTGACAAACCTGTTCCTGGTTGATTCAAACGATCTTTCACTTCTTCCCATAAACCGGCTTTACGCAAGCTGCCTTCTACAATTTCTTCAAGATCGTACTTGTCACGCGCCAAACCATGCAGCTTCGGACCATAGGAGACATTATCGAAGATTGATTTTGGAAATGGGTTCGGCTTCTGGAACACCATCCCAACTTGAGCACGTAGCAATACCACATCCAGGTTTGGATCGTAAATATCCTGATTGTCCAGCATGACTTTACCGGTCACACGGCAGCTATCAATGGTATCGTTCATGCGGTTTAAGGTACGCAAAAAGGTCGATTTACCACAGCCTGATGGCCCAATAAAAGCAATCACTTCATTTTCATAAATGTTCAGGTCAATGCCTTTAATCGCTTCCGCTTCACCATAGTACACATGCACATCAGAAGTACTAAGTTTAACATTCGTCGACTTCGCATCTTTTTTGCTGCTGCTTTGCGTATCGAACTGGGAAACAAACGGGGTTGCCGGCTTTTGTGTCGCCTCATCCGAGCTAAATTGTGTCTGTTGTGGATTCACGATTTGATCCTTTTTTAAGGAATTTTGAATAACAGTTGTGTTCATGATTCTGCCCCTATTACCAACGGACTTCAAATTTCTTACGTAACCAGATGGCCAGACTGTTCAAGCTGATCATCATGGCCAGAAGTACAATAATTGCTGCTGCAGTACGCCCTTCAAAGAAGTTACGCAATTCATTGCCTTGCCATAAGAAAATCTGTACAGGTAAAGCCGTTGACTGATCAAATGGTGTGGCTGGAACGCTGGCAACAAAAGCACTCATCCCGATTAATAACAATGGTGCGGTTTCACCTAAAGCTTGTGCAACCCCGATAATTGCACCCGTCAAAATACCCGGTAAAGCCAAAGGCAAGACGTGATGAAATACTGTCTGGATACGGGAAGCACCGAGTCCTAAAGCTGCCTGACGGATTGAAGGTGGAACCGCTTTAAGTGATGCACGTGTGGTAATAATCACGGTTGGCAAGGTCATCAGACTCAGTACCAGACCACCCACCAATGGGGCTGACAGTGGCAAATGCATCCAGCCAATGAAGATCGCTGCACCCAATAGACCGAAGACAATCGATGGTACGGCTGCCAGGTTGTTGATATTGACTTCGACCACATCGGTAATCCAGTTTTTCGGTGCAAACTCTTCCAGATAAATCGCAGAGGCCACCCCGATTGGAATCGAGATAAAGATCACGATCATCATCATGAACAGTGAGCCCATGAAGGCGCCTGCCAAGCCTGAAGTTGCCGGTGAGCTGCGTGAGTCAGGACTGGTGAAAATATTGGTATTGAAACTATTTTCAATCACACCAGAGGCTTTCATCTCGTCCGCCACCTGACGTACTTCAGGACTGAGCTGCTGCTGTTCATCGGGAAGATCACGGTCAATATTTCCCGCCAACCAGACATCGACATTGGCATCCGCCAGAATTTTCACTTCCTTACTTTGACCGACCAGACTCGGGTCATTCATGACCATGTCACGCAAGCGATACGCCTCAGAACTGGTATATAAAGAACCCAGTTCATCACGCTGGCTTTCCAGCTTGCTGTCTTTGGCGATCATGCCGTTGATAATTAGTGCATCCCAATCCACCATTCCGACTTCAGTCTGCCATGCGATAAAGCGATCTTCAAACTGTGCTGGAGATTCTCCTGCAGCTGGCTTTGGTTTTGGACCAATATCCACAATGGCTGGATCGAAATGAATCGGCAAACTCATGCTGCTTTGCCAGAATGCAGGCAAACCTTTGGATAAAATACTCCCGAACAGCAATACCACAAAGAACAGACCTGCCAGTACCGCAGAGAAACCAAATAAACGGAAGGTTTTTTCTTTACGATGACGTCGTGCCAAAGAGCTTTGAATGGTCTTCTTACGCTTTTCACGCAGCTCGGCGGCGATGGATGGATCAATACGCTGATCCACAGGCGTTGTATTTGAAGTACTCATTAGTCGTATTGCTCACGATATTTACGCACGATGATCAGTGCAACAATGTTCAAACCCAAGGTAATGACGAATAGCGTCAATCCTAGTGCAAAGGCTACCAGTGCTTGTGGACTAGCAAAATCAGTATCGCCAGTTAACTGATTCACGATGGTAATCGTGACCGTAGATACGGCTTCAAGCGGATTGGCATGCAACTGCGGACTGTTCCCGGCTGCAAGAACCACGATCATGGTTTCACCAATTGCACGTGACGCTGCCAACAGGAACGCACCGATAATACCCGGTAGGGCTGCGGGTAAAACCACCTGACGAATCGTTTCAGATTTGGTCGCCCCCAAGCCCAAAGAACCATCACGTAAGGCACGCGGCACCTGAGTGATGATGTCGTCTGACAAAGAAGATACAAATGGAATGATCATGATGCCCATGACCAGACCGGCGGTCAGCGCACTGGTGGCATTAATTTCGAGTCCGACCAGAGCACCCATGCTTTTAAGGAATGGACCGATGATCATCAAGGCAAAGACACCATAGACAATCGTAGGAATACCCGCCAACACTTCAATCGTAGGTTTTGCCCAAGAGCGGAATCGCGGTGAAGCATATTCTGCCAGATAGATCGCAATCATCAGACCAACCGGAACTGCAACTAAAAGTGCGATCCCGCTGACCATGAGCGTGCCCCAGAGCAGTGGCAATAAACCATAACTGCCTTCAGCACTGCCAGAGGTGCTAAACCCTGGGTTCCATTGAGTACCAAAGAAGAAATCCAGTGGGCTGACAAAGCTGAAGAAACGCATTGCCTCGCCAAACATCGACATCACAATCCCGAGAGTGGTCAGAATCGCCACACCCGAACACAATGCCAGGCCGATATTAATCATTTTTTCGACCTGGTTACGCGCACGGAATTCCTGGCTAATATGTTTCTTGGCCCAGACCAGACCAGCCAGCGCCGCCGAAATCACGACTGCCAATTTGGCAAAGGTACCAATGGTCGAGAATTTCGCCAACTGTTCCGCAGCTGCAACTTCATAGGCTGCCGGTGTATCACTGACCCCGAAACCTGAGGCAAGTGCCTGAACGCGATCAATCACAACGCTCAAACTTGCCGGATCCAGACTGGCCGAAACATTTTCTGGCAAATGGTTGAGTACCACCTGCTCCAGAAAAGTGGGTTCCACCATATTCCAAACAATCAAAATTAAAAACGCAGGGATACCACACCATAGTGCAACCAGGGCACCATAATATCCGGGACGCGAGTGTAAGTTTGCAGAATTGCTTCCCTTACCTGCTAAGCTACGGCTTTTACTTAATCCGATTTGATAGGCTATGGCCATGATGGCCAATAACACACCTATAAGTAGCAGATTCATGTATTCTCCACTGTTTTTTCAATTTTCATGGTTTGAAAAAACTTGTTTATCGCAAAAAGCCGATGGTAGGTTGACCCTACCACCAGCGTTTTCAAAATCATTTATTACTTCATAACAACCGCTTTACCAGCCTTGAAATTTGCCAGGACTGCTGCACGTTCTTTATCAGACATTGAAATCAGACCTGCTTTTTCCAGCTTAGAGCCTTTGCCAGATACTTTCTTGTTCAGGAAGTATTCTGTGAACTGCGGTAAGCCTTTGATCGATTTCAAGTGCTCGCCTTTTACGTAGAAGAACAATGGGCGTGATACCGGATAAGCACCATTCAAGATGGTCTTTTCAGAAGGCGCTACATTGTTCACCGTAGCAACACGTAGACGGTCACGGTTCTGGTCATAGAAACCTAGGCCAAACACACCTACCGCACTTGGAGAAGTTTTTAAACGTGCCAATGTTTCGGTATAGTCACCGGCAATCTCAACCACACGGCCATCTTTACGGAATGTTGTACAAGCTTTTTTCTTAGCATCTTTGTCTAGAGACTTAATTGCAGCATACGTTTCACAACCTGCATCCACCATTTTCTCCTGGAAGACTTCGCGCGTACCATGATTCGACGCAGGAATTACCAGGGTGATAGGTTCATTCGGAAGTGCTTTGTCAATTTGGTTCCAACGCGTGTACGGGTTAGCGACCATTTTTCCATTTGATGGAAGTTGTGCAGCAAGTGCAGCGAAGACATGTTGTGGACGCAGTTTATAAGCCGCTTTGTTTGCATTCGATGCAAACACAATACCGTCATAACCAATTTTGATTTCTAGGACTTGGTTAACGCCATTCTTTTTACATTCTGCCAGCTCTGTACTCTTGATTTGACGAGAAGAGTTTGCGATATCAATCGTGTTATCACCCACGCCATTACAGAACTGCTTTAAACCACCTGAAGAACCGCCAGAACCGACAACTGGTGTTTTAAACTGTGGAAAAGTATTACCGAATTCTTCTGCCACGATACTGGCATATGGAAGTACAGTTGAAGAACCTGCAATTTGAATGGTGTCACGTGCTGCGTGTGCAGTCGTTACAGCAGTTGCCCCGGTTACTGCTAATGCTAAAGCTATATTTGTAAAGCGCATTCTAGTATCTCTCTCATTTATGCAAATTTGGAGTACACCACTTTTTATTCAGTTTTGTACTTCTTTCGATACCTGCATTTTGATTTTAGAATATGACAGATAAGTTACAGCTTTATTACGATTTAGTGATTTTTAATCTAGCGGCTTTTTCTTGATTAAATTTTTATGGATTTCAATGATTAAGTTCTTTATGTCATTCACTTCAATAAAAAAATTTAGACCAATGACATGTAACAATTTTTATAAACCTGAACTCAGGATAAATCCTGCTCCCCAGTTTTACATAAGCCTATGACAAATAAATAACAGGCCAAACGGGATTCAGACCTTCCGTGTTTTTGTGAGGAATTTCGATCTGGGAAAGGACCTTTTTTTATTTTTAAGCGCACAAAAAAGGAGATCATTTCGATCTCCTTTTTTTCACACCACCATCACTTATGCAATGGGTGGCGTATAAGTACCGTCAGCGATTGAATCTTTGATACGATCCGCTTCTGCAAGCACTAATGCCAGCAAGTTCTTCACGTTATCAAGCGTTGCAACCGGGCTTAAAGTAGTCATTTTCAGAGACTGAACCTGACCGACTTTCGTCACACCAATGTTCGCTTCACCACGCGCAAACAGTTCGTCTGCTACGTTTTGATTGAGCGTATCGAGTAATTCAACCGGATATCCCGCTGGAACCACACGGAACAAGACAGATGCGAATTGAGGCTCAAGCAGAAGCTCCAGACCATCAGTCGCTTTAATGTAGTCTGCCACATCACGGGTTAATTTCACGCCATGATCGATCATCGAACCATAAAGCTCTTCGCCCAGTGCTTCCACCGTCATCCACAATTTCAGAGCATCAAAACGACGCGTGGTTTGTAGCGACTTAGACACCAGATTCGGAACGCCGTGTTCTTCATCATAGGCAGAGTTCAGATACTCAGCTTCATAATGCATGAAACGGTAGTTCGCTTCATCTTTTAACAAGAACGCACCACAAGAAATGGTCTGGAAATAATGCTTATGGAAATCAAGCGTGATCGAATCCGACAGCTCAATCCCGTCCAGCATAGAACGATAGTCATTGGATAGAATCAGTGCACCACCCCATGCCGCATCGATGTGCATCCACGCGCCATATTTATTGGTGATTTCACGAATTGCTTTCAATGGATCAATCGCACCAGCATCCGTTGTACCCGCTGTTGCCACCACACATGCCACGATCTTGCCTTCAGACTGAAGATGCGCCATGGTTTTTTCCAGTGCATCTACGTCCATCTGTGCATTTTCATTCACAGGAACAGTGACCACTGACTGGAAGCCCATGCCCATCATCGCCATGTTCTTTTGCACAGAGAAATGTGCATTTTCAGAACAGATGACTTTGACATTACGCATCGCATCCGCAGGAATACCATCGCGCTGAACCGACCACGGATTACCATTTTCGTCTTTCCAGTTTTTCGCGATGCAAGCATCACGCGCAAGCAATACGCCCATCAAGTTAGACTGCGTACCACCAGAAGTGAACACACCGGCCTGACCCGCACCATAGCCGACTTTTTGACGTAACCAGTCAATCAGCTGAACTTCCATCAACGAACCGGCCGGGCTTTGATCCCATGAGTCCATTGACTGGTTGGTTGCATTAATCAGCACTTCCGCGATCTGGCTAGTCACCATCGTTGGACAGTGAAGATGCGCAAGTGAATGCGGATGATGCACTTTTAAGCTCTTGTTAAGGAATAGCTCAACCATACGCTCAAGAGATTTTTCTACACCCAAACCTTCTTTTGAAGGATGAAATGCAATTGCACTGCGCAGCTCTTTAATACTGCCGCCCGTGTACATTTTGTCGTTTTGCAACCATGCCGCAACCGCTTTGGTCGCTTGGTCCATGCCAGCCTGATAGTCAGCAATGGATGCAGCATCATTGCAGAGTAACGCTTTACGATGTTCTGCGAAATCTACCATGAATTATGCGCCTCGAACTGCAACTAGTGCTTCAGCAACCGATTTTTTGAAACGAGCAATCACTTCAACACATTCGTCTTGAGTAATGATCAACGGGCAAAGTAAACGAATCACTGTACCGTTACGACCACCTTTCTCAAGCAATAATTTATTGTTGAAACAAGCGGTTTGGATCGCTGCAGCCAACTGACCATCAGCAGGCAAAGAACCCATATGATCCGCATCTTTGCGCTCATCTACGATTTCAACACCGATCATCAGACCACGGCCACGCACGTTACCGATACATGGGAATTCAGCAGCCAGTTTTTTCAGTTCAGCTTGCAGGAAATCACCACGCTTTTGTGCATTTTGCGCCAGGTTCTGTTCTTTAATGGTATTGATCGTTGCAAGGCCTGTACCCATCGCCAATTGGTTACCACGGAAAGTACCGGTATGACCTGCTGGCTGCCAAGCATCAAACTTACGTTTAATACCAAGTACGGCAAGCGGTAAGCTACCACCTACAGCTTTAGACATCACTACGACATCAGGTTCAATCCCTGCATGTTCGAATGCAAACATTTTGCCTGAACGCGCAAAGCCTGCCTGAACTTCATCAAGAATCAACACGATGTTGTGTTTTTCAGTCACTTCACGGATTTTTTGCAACCATTTTACTGGCGCAGTTACCACACCGCCTTCACCTTGAATCGCTTCAAGAATCACAGCTGCAGGTTTGGTCACGCCGCTTTCTACATCTTCAATGAAGTTTTCAAAGTAGTAAGTCAGGGCATCAACACCGGCTTCACCACCAAGACCCAATGGACAACGGTATTCATGCGGATACGGCATGAACTGTACACCCGGCATCAAACCGTTCACTGCATTTTTCGCAGACAGGTTACCTGTCATTGCCAATGCACCGTGAGTCATACCATGGTAGCCGCCAGAAAAGCTGATCACTGAGCTACGACCGGTAAAGGTTTTCGCCAGTTTAATCGCGGCTTCAGTTGCATCTGCACCGGATGGACCACAGAACTGCAAGCAGTACTCTTCTTGGCCACCTGGAAGATAAGAAAGAAGTGCTTCAGTAAAAGCATCTTTTAAAGGAGTAGTAAGATCCAGGGTATGCAATGGTAAACCGCTTGCAATTGTATCTTGGATACTTTGAATGACTGCAGGATGATTATGGCCTAAAGCCAACGTCCCTGCCCCAGCTAAACAATCAAGGTACTCAGTACCTTCAACATCGGTAACCCAGCAACCTTGTGCTTTCGCTATCGCTAACGGTAATTTACGTGGATAACTACGCACATTCGATTCCATCTGACTTTGGCGAGTCAAGTAGTATTCGTTTGTGGAATTGGTGGCAGGGTTTACAGAAGTAACGCTCATATCGAATTACCATCTCTGATATGGGTGAAAGAAATAAGTCTGGTGACGTTTGGTCCTTTGACTCGGCGCTTTATAAGGTTCTAGCTAGCAGTTTTGTATTCGAATAACTAGGAGGCGGATGATACCGAATTTTTCAGGAAAATAAACAACTTTCAGTCACATTTTGTCCTAATCTTTATCGAAAAAAAACATCATGCTAATCCATCCCCTAAATCATCATCTTACAGTGTGACAGCAGAAAGAAAAGCGTGTTCTTTTATGCTTTTTTGTAGCGCAGGCGACATTCCGGTAATCAATCTTAAAATTATCTACTAAGTGTTTAATTATTAATAATAAATATAAATCAAATAATGAGATAAAATTAAAGAAAATTTAACACTCTTACGACAAATATTTCGTAAAAAGATCACAATTGAGATTTAATATTTTAACAACGGCTTAGATGGCCAATTTTAAGAAAAACAGGACAATTTCATGCGTCTCTTAGCACTTACCAGTTTGATCCTTGCCAGCACCCTCGCCACAGGCGCATTTGCAGCTCCTGCTGAATCTCTGAATTATAATGTTGTTAATCTTTCAGCAGAGGCTAGCCGTGAAATCTCAAATGATGAAATGCATGCTGTGCTTTATATTGAAAAATCCAACAAACAACCAGCTGAACTGGCCACTCAAATTAACCAGCTGATGAATCAAGCAATTGCCACAGCACGCAAATATCCAACTGTGAAAATCGAGACTGGGGCACAAAGTACTTACCCTATTTATGACAATGACAACCGCAAATTAAAAGAATGGCGTGGTCGTGCCCAGATTCGTCTGGAATCAAAAGATTTTAAAGCGACATCTCAATTGATTGCTGAATTACAACAGCACTTCCAGACCCAGTCGATTAATTTCAAGGTATCTGACGAAAAGCGTAAAAAAGTTGAAAGCGAGCTGATGATTGAAGCCACCAAAAACTTCCAGCAACGCGCACAGGCACTCACCCAGACCTGGAACAAACCGAGTTATCAACTGGTGAACTTAAACCTGAATACTAACAATTATTCACCACAGCCAGTACCGCGTATGGCCATGATGAAATCTGCATCGGCTGATATGGCGGTTCCTGAGCAGGAAGTTGCAGCAGGCGAATCGCAAATGGCCGTCAGCGCGAATGGAGCGATTCAGTTTAAATAAGACCTCATTATATTATTCAGACTTTTAAGAACCACTCTTTTGAGTGGTTTTTTATCATGTGAATATTCTTTAAAAAGCGAGGCTACAAATTCATACAAACTCAGGTAGGAATTGAGGTTTGACCGGTTTAGAGTAACGGACATTTGTTCCAGTCCTCTCTGCTCATGTCCCTTGACCAACTGAATCTTTACCTGTTTCATATCTTAAATGTACCCGACCAAGCCTCAATCTGGATGATCAACTATGCCTCCCTGATTGCGCATGACCTGGTTTATCTCTTTTTGCTGATTTTTGCTATTGCTTGGTTCCGTGGTAGTTACGAAGTAAAAACAGGGATTATTAAAGCCTTCATCTTTACAGCTATTACATTATTGATGAGTGAAGTATTGTCTGCGGTACTCAATACCCCACGCCCGTTTGTGATGGATGTTGGTCGCACCCTGATTGAACATGCACCGACTGGTTCTTTTCCCAGCAACCATATGAGTATTTTTAGTGGGATTGCCTTCGCCTATTATTTTTCACCGCAGCGAGACTTGGGAAGAATTCTAATCTGGACAGCTTGGCTGGTAGCGTGGTCGCGTGTTTATGTCGGTGTGCATTTTCCGATTGATATGCTGGGTGCGTTTCTGATGGCAATAACAGTAAATTTAGCTGGATTACCATTGTGGTGGAAATATGAGAATCAAATCATGAACTTTATTTTGGGTATTCATTATTGGTTATTTTCGCCTTTAATTCGAATGGGCTGGATTAAATAAATATAATTAAAATGTCATAAAAAATCCCGCTCGAAAGCGGGACTTTTTGAATCTCTAAACTTGAATCTGAATAACTCAATAAATCGCCATATGATTGCGATCTACTTTAAATAACACTCAAAAACATTAAGCCAAAAATTAATCATAAGTTATTATTTTAAATATATTTTATTGAATTTTACCATCCTAACAATTACCATCAATAACACTCCAAAACCACCTACCAAGTAGTTAAGTTGGTAGTTAAATTTTCATAGATAAGATATATATGCTCACCGTAAAGCAAATTGAAGCTATTCAGTCCCTTGCCAATAAAACTCTTAAAAACTTTGATAGTGAATTGCTATATCTCTTCACTTCTACGACCGGTCGTAAAGTTTGGAAAGTGATTTACACTTTTAATGGTAAGAAAAATACAACTACACTGGGTGAATACCCGATATTTTCAGCTAAGGAAGCTCGCCTAAAACGTGATGAAATAAAGAAACAAATTGCGGAAGGAATTGATCCCAACCAAAAGAAAAAAGCAGACAAGATTCAAAAGTTATCATGTATCTCTTTCGGAGAATTAATTACGAAATACATAGATGAAGTTGCGCCGTTGCATAAAGGTGCTGACAAAGAAATTTCTCGTCTGCATAAACTTATGAATGATTACCCAAAACTAATGCAGAAACCGATAACGGACGTTAATCAGCTAGATATGATTGAGCTTCGAAATGATCGGCTTTCCAAAGTGTCACCTTCAACAGTAGGACGTGACTTAGGTGTATTGGGTGGTGTATTCAAATATGCACGTCAAGAATTACGTATTCTTAAAACTAGCCCATTATTGGACGTAGCCAAACCAACTCAAGCCCCTCACCGAGAACGTAGAATTACACAAGAAGAAATTAATACTATCCTTCTCGGTTTTAATTATGATGCGACATATCAACCACTCACTAAACGCCAACAAGTTGCTTGGGCATTTTTATTTGCCCTAGAAACCGCAATGCGAGCAAGTGAAATCACTAATATGCAATGGTGCAATGTATATGAAGATCACGTACTTCTGCCCGACACAAAAAATGGTACAGCAAGAAAAGTTCCGCTTTCTAGACATGCCATTCAGTTATTGGAATTAATGAAAGGATTAGATACCGATAAAGTTTTAACCATTTCCGATAGATCGAATGCCCTATCGCACGATTTTTGGCTTGTTGTAAGTAATAGACTAGGAATCACTGATTTAAACTTTCATGACACAAGGCATGAAGCTACTACACGCCTTGCGAAGAAACTTCCAATTCAAGACTTAGCAAAGGTTACCGGTCATAAAGATTTAAAAATGCTCATGCGTTATTACAATCCAACTGTACAGGAATTAGCTCAAAGACTTAATGAATTGGAAGATCCAGACATTATTCCATTTAGAAAAGTTAACGGGCTTTAAACGTGCACTACCCTCTTACACAAGTTCTTCATCAAATTAAGGAGTCAAATGACTCCTTATCTTTATTAGATATTGCTAAAGCAGTCTATCAAGGAAAGTTAGAAGTCTGCTTCAACATATTTGACACATGGCTAGCATTAATTCACGAAGGAAATAATCCAAGTAACGATTATTTATTTGAAAAAAATATTGTTGCTCTTGAATTCAATTCTTCTAAAAATGAACGCTATTTCTTTGCAAATAAAAAATATTATAAAAAGGACATTCATGGACTGATCACCAATCTCATATCAGAAATAGAAATCAGCATTGTTCATGACGCGGATGATCCTAGTATTGAATACTTAATAGTTCAAAAACCTGACATTAAAAAAGTACAGGAACTTACTTACATCGACTTACTAGATGGAAAAGAAATTAATATTTTCTACAAGGATAAACCTAAGACAATCCCAATAAATATTAATGGTGATATCCGTGCACTTAGATTTTCAGAACATATGTCTAACACCATTTCAAAGATAATGAATGAAGAGTCTAAACTTGGTATTACAGTGAATCTTAATCATTTCTATATAACCAAATCTAGTTTAGACAACTATCTTTCTGAACACGCTATTTTATTACAACCATGTAGCAATCAGAGAGAAGAAATTGAAAGTAATGATAAAAATAAAAATGAATACAATGACGAAGAGCTGAACCAAGCTAGAGCTTTTATACGAGAAGTCGCCAACGAATGTATTAAATTAGATACAAAGAATATTCTATCCAGAATTTGGATTGCGAAATTTATTTTAGAAAACTGCAAAAATACTAAACATCAAAAAAGATTTCCACAAAACAAAGAGACTATATCTCAATGGATTGCTCAAAGCCCCGATCTGCCTACCTATCTCAAAATCAACCGAGGTAAACGATCTGACCGTGATGCTGAACTTGGCAAACAGCTCCTAGAAGAAGCTTTCGAATCTGAAGTTATCTTAAATTTAATTAAAAAACATTCTTTTGCTTAAATTAAAAGCAAATTAAGCACTTAACCCCCCTTAAATTATTTTGGTCACATTTCATATGTGAATAATAGAACACCATTAGCTCGTAGCTAATCAGAAATAAAACTTAGCAACTCTGATGGTGTTCAATATGAATCTTTCCACATACATCCAAGAAAAAGTAATCACTTCTGCTCCTGCAACTCCGGAGAAAATCCATATCTGTAAAACAGGTAAATCAGCAGGACAAATCCGTAAATTTAGAGCAAAACCCGCACGAAATGGCTTACTTCCGATCACGAGTAAGACACTTTGGCTATGGGTAAAAAAAAATAAGTTCCCTCGGCCATTTTCTCTAAATGGCTTAACAGTGTGGGAGTCTCAAACTGTACTTGATTGGATCGAAGCACATAAGCATAAGGCTTCTAAAAATGCCTAGTGAAATGTTTTTATCTCAAAGTGAATCAGCCAAATTCCTATCTTTGCATTTAGGAAAGACACAAAAGTATTGGTACAGAAGACTGACCAAAAACCTATACCGTCCGAGCCTTTTACATGGGTACAGAATCACTGTCCATGTAGTGGATGGCAAACCAATGTATGCACTACCTGCTCTACGTGAGTTTGTGCGTATTAACCAACCTTCAACTTAAACAAGGAAATAGCGATGAAAATCGAAATGCTAAACGAACAAGTACACCAAGCGCAAAATGCACACTTGAAGACTGTAATCTTAGGAGCTGTAAAAAAGCTTGCGCAGATTAAAGTCAATGAATTTAAGCCACATTTTTCGCACTTCATTGATAGTTCTATTGATTTTATGCTTCATTACACTGAAATCAACGGCGTAGATGTAACCGAGGAAGAACTTATTCAAGCTTACTTACACAATGCCAAAGAAATGGAGCGAATTAATGCAAAGTTCTTTAATTAATCATGAAGATCTCGCGGATCTTCTATTATCTAGCAGTAAAGTAATGATGGTAAACCAAACTCAATCATCTATTACCTACAGCATTGAACGTAATGGTAAGGAATTAATTCTTATCAATACTCCGAATGAAAATTACTTAATTCAGTAATTTACCATCAATCCAAAAGGGCGGTTATTCAACTGCCCTTTTGTTTAATTTTTTCACATTGAAATGATTATGAAACATCTAACACACCATCAATTTGAAACCCTAGTTCGAAATGGACAAGATCCATATGATGACGAGTTACAAAAAATTTTACTCGATTTAGAAATCGAAGAGTTTTCAGAAGATACCGAGAAAAAATCTCCATATGAACAAAGTTATGTAGATCTATGCTCAAGATACGCTGACAATGCGAATCAAGCGGATCAACTCGAAACTGTTATTTTCTCTGATATTCATAGCTACGATTTCAAAGCAATGAATATCCAAATCAAAGCTCAGGTCGATTTCATTGATTTATACTTTGAAATTGGTAAAACGAGTACACGGCATGACATCAAGAAATTTCTGACAGAGAAAACTGGTATTACTCATTACATCTCAGAATACGAAACCGGTTTCATTATTAGATTGCACGACATGAATTCCTTAAATGTACTACAGCGCCGTATCAGCTACTTGAGACATTTTGAATATAAGATTGATAGCCTTAAAATCATGGAGATTGAACTAGCAATTGACTTCTACAATTTCAAGCATAGAGCGCTCACTACAGCCCTTTTTAAGTCAATCCGATTACCTAGTACAGTAGAAAACTTACGTGTCTATAAGAGCCAATTAGGCGTATTTACACCTATTCCAAGCACACCACACTCAATGTTTAGAAAGCTAGAAAATGGCTATAATATTGGTATTAACCATAGAGATGCGGATGAGTACTGGCATTTATATGTCAAGACTACGGACTGTAATAAACAACCTCTGCCGGAGAATGCATGGCGCATCCGTACGGAAAAGAACATCAAAAGTAATGTACTTAATCAGATGGATAACCGTTTAACAAATATAAAAAGAGTTTTATTATATGGATTTAAAGGACTGAGTTTCACACAGTTAAAAGCTAACTCTTCCAAACTGTTAACTGATGAATATAAAAATACTGTTAGAGCTTTTGGAACAGAGACTCAAACTTACTATGACAAATATAGACATAAGAAAAATTTGTCTGAATCCATGAAAAAACACGGCGAACTTAATCAACTCATTTCGAGCGCCGTGCATAACCTAGTTCGCAATTTCACTATCAGCAATTAATCAACCCAAACCTGCCATAAGCATTAATATTCAAGGCATATAGCAGGTTTTATAAATTTTAGCTGCCTAATAACTTATATACTACTAACTTATATACTACTAATTAATAAGCTTTAACCAGTTGCGACTTAATATTTAATTTACTTAAATTTAACTATTTTCAGGCAAAGAAATAACTTCTTTCCCTTTTGAGTTTAGACTGATAATAATTTGCTTAAATTCAATTGCGGTTTTCATCAAATATTTTAATTCCCTACCACTCACTCCGGCTTTCTTATAAATAGTCGATTTGAGGGTATTTGGATTTTCTGTTAAATAATCCAAAATTTTTTGATAATCTGAAATCTGTTCTACTGCGTATTTACAACCATTTTTCCATTCGGATAGCCCAGTCATATAAGTAGCTGTTTTTACACCTAACCTACCATTGCTTAAAATAAATCTTATATATCCCTCAACTTTCTTTTGAATCTCTTTAGTAAACTGAATATCATTTATGATTGTGAATAGATTCCAAAGACGACCGACATATATGTAATCTAAAAACTTTGGAAATCGATAATATGTGAATTTTTTATTTAGCTCTAACCATCTTTCTGCATGCTCCATTGCTTTGGCAACCATATCAGAAATGATAGTTCTCAATTTTTCATGATCTGATTCAAATTGAAAGTAGGGATCACATACTTCTACAAAAGTTTTATGAATAGGCTCTGTCAAGAAATGTTCCACCATTGGGAATGCTTTCTTATCATCCATATTGTTAAATAAAGAAATACACCACACCGAATCCTGATGGTTAATCTCTTTTAGTTGGGAAATTGCTCTTAGATAATCATCTTCATCAGGATATTTATCATCATTCTCACCGATATCTTCTTGAACTTGTTGCTGAGTTTTATAAGGTCTTCTATCGTAATTTGTTATCGGTTCAACACTATAAAACCCTATTCCTGATTCACTAACAAATAAAGGATTATTCCAATTCTTGTTAATCTTATTCACTCTCATATACCCACATATTCATATGTAGGGAAACTATAGAGGATGCTCACTGAAAAAGACATTCAGCGAAAGTATTTAAAATAAATTTTTATGTGCGATGTCTTAGAAATTAACCAAAAATTCCTATGGGGACCATTCATAAAAATTGTGTCTCAGACAATATTCTTATACTTCATAAAAAACAGGCACAGTTCACATTTTTTAATCGTCAAAATTAGCCCATACATCATAGATCATATGTTGGTTATCAACTTCAAATAACAAGCACACCAACAACCGGTACTTATCAATTTTTAGAGCCTCATCAATAGCTTCTTCAACCGAATCAAAAATCCGAGCTAAGTCGGGAATTTTCACATAAACTCGATTAATAACTATATCGTTTTCTTCGATCTTTCCAACAAACTCATCCTGATCATAAAGATGTATCACATAACCCGAGAATTCAGCATTATCCGGAAGCCTTAGACGGCGTTTTGCTTCTTCAATGGTAATACGCTCACCATCAATTTTTTGTTGCTGTGCTAACGCTATACGATCTTCTAATGAGCCTCTTTGTTTTGCTTGCCCCACTTCACTCCCCCCATATTTAATACTTATTTATGAAAAAATTCTAATCCTATTAAATGCTATTCAGGTAAATATTCACTCTTCCAATCACAACTTTTCAAGGCTAACCGTAAACGCTCATTAATTGATGAGTATTCTTCCCTACAAACATTAAAAGTAGTTTGAGGTATAGGATAATCTCTAAAAATTGACATCCCTATGCCGATAGTACAAACAAATTTATCAAAACTCATAAAACGATCATGTGAAATTTTTTGAAAAAAATGCTCGCCTTTAGAAATTAAGTCTATTTTGTTAAAACAATGACTAAATTTAGATACACATACTTCCTCAAAAAATTTATCTATAGCAAATTTCTCATCACTACCACTTTGACCACCTATTGATATGATGGTTATATTAAACTTTTTAGAGTATTGTGATAAAAACTCGAACAATCGCTCTACACTTGTTTTTTTATTTCTACCTATATCTTCCCTAATATTTTCAAAGATATATCTATCTATAATTAATATATTTTTTGAGTATTTGGCTAAGCTATGAAATTTAATTTCCCACATCTCAACATGTGATATATCTCGAGTAATATCACTTTTAGATTCATAATAAGATCTCCGCATATTAACTGAAGAGTGATGATTATCAATATCAACAATCTCGAAGTTAGTCGAAGGACAGCATCCGACATAATTAGGAAGACCTTTAACTAATTGCTCAGTGGTCTCTTCAGTGATACCAGTTTTGAACTCCGTATTAAAATTTTTCAAATCATTGAAATCTGTATAATCACAGAATGTATCCCAATCTACCTTAGATCGAAAGGTAGTATTTTCTAAAAAAGCATCTTGCCAATCTTGATACACAGAAGGATCTATCTTTTTCTTTAGCTTCTCAAGAAAGGATGTTTCGGTTTGAGAGTTTGAAAAAACTAATACTCCCTGCTCTTTCCATTTTTCAATAAAAGATCTATTAGCGCCTTTACTTTTTAATGCATCTGATTCAAAAAAAGAATTATCTAAACAAAATTCTGTCAACATGTAGAACCCCTATCTTTTCTCGTATAAGCGCTCTTCGAAGAAACCTTCAGGCCAAAAGTCCATGAAGTCTCCCTCTTCATCCAGACGTATTTGTACGACCTCTGCTCCTTCTAACTCATTTCCTGGATTACTCGGCAAAACATATAAAATAGACACATCTTGTGGAGTTAATACTCGACCATTTATCTCTTTTTTGTTTCTTATCAATTTTTGAATCCGAAGCATTAATGCTTCACTATGGGTTTCAATAATCCATTGATTATTATCACAAGTATCCGCAAAAAACTCTGCTAATTCCGCTTGTAATTTAGGGTGCAAATGAATTTCTGGCTGTTCTACACATATTATTGCATTTTTCCTTATTATGCCTTCAATCAAAATAGGTAGGATTTGTCCTATACCGAAACCAACATCTAATGGAGAGACCTTAACTTTATTTCGAGTATCTTGAAGTTCGATCTGAATCAAAGGTTCTGAAAATTTAGTTCCCACTGTTTTAGGGCTAAAAATATATGGAATGGAAAACCGTTTAAACCATTCATTAATTGAGTTAGTTAAATATAATCTATTACTATTAAGGAAATAAGCAATGTTTTCCCCCTCTTTGCCAACAGAAACTTCAAACTCGGTATCAACAGAATAATATCTCTTAGGATTACTTCTTAAAGGACCTAAATAAGTAACTTTTTTTAGTTCTCTTTTTATCTTTTCAGCATTACTTCTTAGTTTCCCATGAACAAATTGATAAGTATGATGAAACTCCATTTCTTTATTTTTTGATTTTAATTCTTTAAGAAATTTTCTATATTTTTCATAATCCAATGTAGGACTCTTAGGAATTGGTAACTCTTCATCTGCAGAAAATACAAAGAAGTTCAAAATCTTTCTGAACGTATTTTTCTTTACATCTATATAATTTGGTAAAATATTACCGTCTAATTCATCAAATAAGAAATCTTTCGTAAAGTAAAGATCACCATTTTTTAACTTATTTTGTAACACATAATTGAAGATTCCATCTTCTTCAATATACTCGCATTCATTAACAAAAATATTCTTTAAATATGAAAAACCTTGAGTCTCATGAACATCTTTTCCAGCTTCATCAGGCTCTACATAAGAATATTCAAATTTAGTTTTTATTTCATTTTCAATGTTTAATTTTATTGAAATATTTCTTTTAACTTCATGTTTATAAACCATTGATGAATAGCTGCCAACATCTAATAATTTTTTATCGGAATATACTCCACCTTTCAAGTTGGCCGAAAGTAAAGATTGTTTTAAAACCATCAATGAATGAATAATTGAACTCTTCCCTGAAGAGTTTGCACCATATATTAGCGTTATAGGGGCTAATTCAATTTCTTGCATACTGGCAAACGCTTTAAAATTTTCTATCGAAATTTGTTTTAACACATTCAATTCCCCTATTTTTTAATATGCTATAAAGATCATGTAATTAATTTATACTAGCTCAATGGATAGTATAGCCTATTCATTCCAAACTTAAGATTAAATTGCTTAATAAAAAAGGCCCACTAAAAATTAGTGAGCCTTTCATAAGAAGTAGCTAAACAAGTAGTTAAAAAAGCTAAATTCCAAAATATAAACATTTATTTCAACAATTTACATAACTAATAAATCGCCATATGATTGCGATGAATCATTTCTAGTGAACGTGCTTCACCTAACACCTGATGTACTTTATCTGATGCCAAACCTTTAACGATTTCCGCAGAACGCGAACTGAAATTGACACGCCCTACAGCAATGCGATGACCTTGTCGATCAACACATTCCACCACATCGCCACGTTCGAAGTGCCCCTCAACTGCTTTTACACCGACAGGCAATAAGCTGCGATGATTGTCTTTAATGGCTTTTACTGCACCATCATCAATCACCAAACGACCTGCGGTTTGCAAGTGAGCCGCCAACCATTGCTGATGCGCTGTCATCCGGTCTTTGTCAGTGACAAACAAGGTACCTAACAATTCGCCAGCCATCAGACGTGATAGAACACCATCACTATCACCACTTGCAATTAAGGTCGGACAGCCAGATTTTGCCGCCAGACGGGCTGCACGAACTTTGGTCAGCATACCACCACGACCAAATTTACCACCGCCACCGGCCATATCAAACAGACTTTCATCCATCGCACGTACAGTATGGAACAGTTTGGCATCCGGATTAGACCGCGGATCTGAGTCAAACATACCTTCCTGATCCGTTAAGATAATCAGAAGGTCTGCATGCACCTGACCCGCAACCATCGCAGCAAGTGTGTCGTTGTCACCAAAGCGAATTTCGTCAGTCGAAACAGTATCATTTTC
The DNA here is from genome assembly GCF_024129115.1 of Acinetobacter lwoffii. Classification (GTDB taxonomy): domain Bacteria; phylum Pseudomonadota; class Gammaproteobacteria; order Pseudomonadales; family Moraxellaceae; genus Acinetobacter; species Acinetobacter lwoffii_T. The sequence continues at coordinate 11,483 of NZ_JAMXXO010000017.1, read as the reverse complement.
ATTGATCACCGGAATCACACGCCAGTCAATCAGGTTCTGCAAAGCATCACATGAATTGAGATAACGACGACGATCTGCCAGATCATCATGGGTTAACAATACTTGCGCAGTTCGAATCTGGTGTTTCTCTAGTACGCTTGACCAAGTATGGATCAGACCCATCTGACCGATGGCAGCACAAGCCTGAAGACTGGGTAGATCGGTGGGTCGATTCTCAAGTTTCATTCGAACCATACCTTCAGCCACAGCACCGGAAGACACCAGAATAATCTCGTGTCCTGCATTGTGTAGATCTGCGATTTGTCCCGCCCAATGCGAGATAGCATCTAAATCTAAACCTTGTCCGTTTGCTGTGAGTAAAGATGATCCGATTTTAACAACGATTCGTTTACAACCCTTGAGCTGACGTTGCCCATCTACCACTTCTATCATCTTGTCCTCAGACTCTTCTCTCAGAGATTAGCGTACGTAGTACACTTCCACATCACTATCATCATCGCCATCTTCATCATCTTCGTCATCACCCAGAATACCGGCAAGACGTTGCTGACGACGCATCTCACGATACGCTTCTTTTGCAGCGATGGTTTGTTCACGTGTTTCAGCTTCAAGCTGATCACGGAATGCTTTCATTTCTGCTGCATATTCTTGATCTTCAGCTTCGCGTTCACGTTGCTCTTCGATCTGATCCATCAGGTAGTAAACTACGTCTTTGGTGCCTTCAGCCGTTAAGCCAGAAGTCTCAAAAACTGGGCCTTCCCACTGCAATTCTTCAAGAATATGGGTGCACCATTCTTCACGTGTTTCTTCAGCCAACTGATCGACTTTGTTCAGCACCAATACGATCGGCAGTTTTGAAAGCGTTGGGGAGAAATTTTCTAACTCTTTCATAATTGCTTTAGCATTATGTGCCGGATCTGAGCCATCAATCGGCTGTACGTCAACGATGTGTAACAAGATACGGGTACGCGCCAAGTGCTTCAGGAAGCGAATCCCAAGACCTGCACCTTCAGATGCGCCTTCGATCAGGCCCGGAATATCCGCCATCACGAATGAACGGTGACTATCGGCATCGACCACACCCAGGTTTGGCACCATGGTGGTAAATGGATAATCTGCAACTTTTGGTTTTGCTGCCGAGACTGCACGAATGAAGGTTGATTTACCCGCATTTGGCATACCCAGCAAGCCGACATCTGCCAGAACTTTAAGCTCTAGACGGATTTCACGGAATTCACCTTTTTGACCATGCGTACATTTACGTGGTGAACGGTTGGTCGATGATTTAAAGTGGGTATTACCTAAACCACCATCACCGCCTGCTGCTACTTTCACGCGTTGACCGTCTTCGATCAAGTCGCCAATAATGTCACCAGACTCTACATCTACAATTGTTGTTCCTACCGGAACTTTTAATACGGTATCTTCACCGCCACGACCAGCACAGTTCGCCCCACGGCCATTTTTTGCTCGTTCTGCACGATATTTACGTGTATAACGATAATCAACTAGCGTACTGGTGTCGTCGTCAGCCTGAATATAAATGCTGCCGCCACGACCACCATCACCACCATCTGGACCACCAAATGGCACGAATTTTTCACGGCGAAAACTGGCTACGCCATTGCCACCGTCGCCAGCCTCTACGGTAATGACTGCTTCATCAACAAAGCGCATATTGCCAATCCTCTAAAAACTTTAAAACCCCATATTCTGCCATATTTTAAAGAATTTCTCGAATAGAATTATGCAGCAATTCCATAAATCTTAGTTAGTCGTTTTCTCACCGAGCCTATTTGATCTATTCAAGACATAGATTTGGAAAAAGAATGTTTAAAAGATGGAAAATAAATAGTAGGAAGTGAAACGTTTTTCCCCCTAGTACTACCCCCTATTCTGGAAATTCTTTTTGTGAATTTCTTGATGATTTTTAAAATAATTTATAGAGGAATAAATTTTCAAAAACCGTATTCACAAGAAAATATTCTGATGCGGATACCTTTTAAAATCTGTATTTTATATACACCAAGATAAGTTCAAATTTTGTATTTTCATAAACACTGCATTCCTGCCACTTAATGAAAACTATTTAATAATACTTTGTTTATGCTCTAAAATATCTGGCAGACTTTTTTCAATCCAGCCAATTAAATACATGATTTTTTCAGCCGCTTGTGAACCGGTAATGGTCAATTGATATTCCACTTTTGGCGGCACCACCGGATAAACCGTTCTCAAAATAAAACCATCTTGTTCTAGCATTTTTAAAGTCTGGGACAACATCTTTTCACTTACCCCTTCAATGCGTTGTTTCAGCTCACTAAAACGATGCACCCCCTCACTCAAGCAACGCAAAACCAAGACCGACCACTTATTGGCAAGGTGTTCCAATATTTCACGTGATGGACATTCAGTTGATAAAACCTGACCTAATAATGGGCTGATTGCATAATTTGTCATAACATTCTCACCATATTTTTATTACTTACTCATTTTAATATACTTACTCTTTGTAAGTTATCAGATTAATATTTCACCAGCAAGCAGATTTCTTAATTCTTATTGGATTAGAAAAAAAAGTTTAAAATAAAAAAAGAGCCTCAAATGAGACTCTTTTTTTGCTAAATACTAATTATGCATTAGTTTCAGCAGGAACTTTTGGATAGCTTACGCCGCCCATTTGTTCAGCAATACGCAATACCTGGCAGCTATAACCCACTTCGTTATCGTACCAAACATAAGCAGTTAAACGGTTGCCTGAAGTGATTGTTGCTTGCGCATCAAATACACCTGCAGTGCGTGAACCGATAAAGTCAGAAGATACCACTTCAGTCGAGTTGGTATAACCGATTTGACCTTGCAGGCTAGAACCGATTGAAATCTGACGAATGTATTCGTTCACTTCATCACGATCAACGTCTTGACCTAAAGTCAGGTTAAGAATTGCAAGCGATACGTTTGGTGTAGGTACACGTACAGAGTTACCTGTCAATTTACCTTGAAGAGCTGGAAGCGCTTTCGCTACTGCTTTCGCTGCACCAGTTTCAGTAATGACCATATTCAATGTTGCAGCACGGCCACGACGGTCAGCTTTATGGTAGTTGTCGATCAAGTTCTGGTCGTTTGTGAACGAGTGAACTGTTTCAACATGACCATTCAACACTGTGTATTTATCATGCAATACTTTCAGTGTAGGTGTAATTGCGTTAGTCGTACAGCTTGCAGCAGAGATGATGGTATCTTCATCAAGGATGTCCGCCTGGTTTACACCGTAAACCACGTTCTTCATGTCACCTTTACCAGGTGCAGTTAGAATCACACGAGCAGCGCCCGGACATTTAAGGTGTTGAGCAAGACCTTCAGCATCACGCCATTTACCTGTATTGTCGATCACAAGTGCATTGTTGATACCGTATGCAGTGTAATCCACTTCAGAAGGATTCGATGCATAAATCACTTTGATGAAGTTACCGTTGGCAATGATTGCTTCGTTTTCTTCATCTACAGAAATTGTGCCTGCAAATGGACCATGAATAGAGTCACGACGAAGTAAAGAAGCACGTTTTTCCAAATCACCATCCGATGATTTACGAACCACGATTGCTTTCAGGCTAAGACCACGACCCAGACCTGATTGACCAATCATCAAACGTGCCAGGATACGACCGATACGACCGAAACCATAAAGAACCACATCTTTATGTTCTACAGCAGCAGCATTGCCTTCGATCGATTTAACAGCGTCTGCAACAAATGCATCGATGTCGCCGCCTTTTTCTTTAAATTCAACAGCAAGTTTACCCAGATCAACTTCAGCAGAACCGATGTTTTCTACTTTCACCAATGCTTCAAGAATTGGGAAAGTATCAACTACAGAAAGTTCAACGTCCAGTACGCGAGTACGGCGGTGTGCTTTCAAAATCTGAATCACAGAACGGTTAATTAAAGAGCGACCATAAACTGTAGCTACAATATTTTTTTCACGATATAACTGGCCAACAAGGGCAATCATACGTTCCGCAAGTTCTTCACGGTTTTTCCAGCGACCTTGGTGTTCTGCATGGAGGGCAACAATAGTGTCTTTGCTCACAGATACGTCCTCTAATTAATTGTAAATCTAAGCATAAATTTCTAAACCCGACAATTGTAATGGAATTGGCCGCAAGTTTGAATCAAAAGCTCGTTGAGACGGGTAGTTTTTAACGTATATTCACTATAAATTTCAAAAATAGTTGTAATTAGCTGAATGATTTTGCATTCGAAAATGCTAAAGACCACTATTTTTCAGTACCTGGCACAAATTTGTTAAATGTTGTTTATTCATTCAATCTCTTTTTAATTTTAAGAGTTGAGCCGGTCCTGATAGTTTTCCAGATTTTTCTTAAGGGCTAATTGCTGTTTACGCTGCTTCAGCAAATGTAATATTCCTTCCACAATCAACAGTAAAACAGCCAACCAGATTGGAATATAGGTCAGCCATTCACCTGATTCCACACGCTCACCCAGTGCCATCGAGGCAAAAGCAAGCAGTACCGGCTCCAGATAACTCAACAGCCCAAAGATGACAAAGGGTAAATATCGGCTAGCCAAAATATAGCTACCTAAACCGAGCGCACTTAAAAAGCCCAATCCAAGAACTGCCAGGATCAAATGAGAATGACTCAACATAAGCGACATAGAATCGCTATAGATAAAGCCCAAATAAAATGCCACAGGCAAAATCAGAAATAGATCCCACCAGAATCCACCAAGATGATCGGTCGCGAATTTACGCCGCATAAAGAAATAAAGTGGATAAGCTAAAGCGACATAGACCGTTTCCCATGCGATTGAACCGATCCGCCAGATTTCATGCCCTACCCCCAACATTGCCAGAGCAACGGCGACCATCTGGAAAGATGACAATTTTTCTTTATAAAGCACACAGCCGACCAGCACCATCACCAGAGGTAGCAGAAAATAACCGAGCGAGACTTCGAGGCCACGCCCATTGATAGGGCCCCATAAAAACAACCACAATTGTGTAGTACATAACAGCGAACTAATCAGCAACCAGATCAAAAATGAAGGCTGTCGTAATACCCGCTTAAAAATACTGCTGATATGTTTCAGATCACCCGACCACCACATGAAGGCTGTGAGGAATGGCAAGGTCGCCAGCATGCGCCAGGCAAAGGTCTGCTCACTATCTAAAGGCTGTAAAAAAGGCGTAAATACATAGAGCACTCCAAAAACCACGGAGGCCAAGACAGATAACGCGATGCCTTTATACATATTTAAACTCTACTTTCGTTCGCCGGCATTATAACGATTAGTACAATAGAAAGCTTGATGCTTCATCTATTTAAAATGTAGTCATCTCTCGATGTTAGATTGTCTTTCGACACGTAAAATAAAAAACCATGCTGTAGCATGGTTTCCATTAAGACGATATTTTTATCTTTGAGTTTGTTTGGTATGAATCACATCACTCAGGTCATAACCGACCGACTGTGCATATTGTAAATATTCATTCACCACATTTTTATCCAGTTGTGGATTACGTGAGAGTATCCACATATATTTACGTTTAGGCTCTCCGACCAAAACAGTTTGATAATTTTCATCCAGTTTTAAGACCCAATAATCGCCACGAGCGACCGGAATCCAGCGAATAAAGTCCGGCAAGAAACTGACTTTTAATTTGGTATTTTGCGGTGGATTTTGCACAAATGCCTCGCCCAATGACTGGGTTTGTCCACCATCTTTTTTAATGCAGCGGTTATCCACCACGATATTGCCATTTTCATTTAAAGTATAGGTCGCTGTGACATCGCGATCACACTTGTTTTGAAAATACAAAGGTTTGCGTGCTACTTCGTACCATGTTCCCAGATAACGGTCCAGTTCAACTTTCTCAATGGTCGGTAATGGCTCGTCTTTCGCATAAGCCATGGTAGCGGCGCCCAAACCAAGAAGAACCGCACTACCCACCGCAATTTTTGCCAGCTTTAATCCAGTACGTGAAGATTTTTGAGTTGTCATAAAGATACCTATTACATGTTCACAAAATATTTATTTAAAAATTTCTGTTCATACAATAGCTTTATCCAATTCCTAAATTTGTTACATTATGTTTGCTTTGTGATTGATTTTACGTCATTTAAATAAGATTTAATGCAACAACAATCAATCAAACATCTGGGCTTTTAAACGCACAATTTCATCACGCATACGCGCAGCCTGCTCAAACTGAAGCTCTTTGGAAGCTTTCAGCATTTCCTTTTCAAGCTTGTTAATGTGTTTCGCAAACATTTTCGGATCTGCCATGATATGCCGCTCATCTGCACTGATCGCACGTGCCTGATCCGAGGGTTTCAATTCAATTGAATCATCATCCAATACTTCACCGGTATCAATTTCCTTGATCACCTGACGCACTGCACTGCGCGGGGTAATGCCATGTTCTTCATTAAACTGAATCTGCTTGGCACGACGACGGTCCGTCTCATCAATGGCTTTCTGCATCGAATCAGTGATTCGGTCTGCATACAGAATCGCCTTACCTTTCAGGTTACGTGCAGCGCGGCCAATGGTCTGAATGAGAGAGCGCTCGGAACGCAGGAAACCTTCTTTATCCGCATCCAGAATAGCGACCAGTGACACTTCCGGCATATCCAGCCCTTCACGCAGCAGGTTAATCCCGACCAGTACATCATGCACCCCAGTACGCAGTTCATGAATGATTTTGACCCGCTCGACGGTATCGATATCCGAGTGTAAATAAGCAACCTTAATCCCATACTCTTTCAAATAAGAAGTTAAATCTTCGGCCATACGCTTAGTCAAGGTCGTAACCAGCACCCGCTCATTAATATCTTTACGTAGATTAATTTCTGAAAGCACATCATCGACCTGCGTCAGAACTGGACGAATTTCAATTTCCGGATCGATCAGACCAGTCGGACGTACCACCTGCTCGACAATCTGCTGGGACTTTTCCAGCTCGTAACGTGCGGGCGTTGCGCTGACATAAACGGTCGTCGGCACAATACGTTCCCATTCCTCAAATTTCATCGGCCGGTTATCCAGCGCGCTTGGCAAACGGAATCCGTAATTCACCAGATTTTCTTTACGCGAACGGTCGCCCTTATACATGGCACCAATCTGCGGCACCGTCACATGCGATTCATCAATAATCAGCAAGGCATCATCCGGAATATAATCGAACAAGGTCGGTGGCGCTTCACCCGCAGGACGGCCAGATAAATGTCGAGAATAGTTTTCAATGCCGTTGGTATAACCCAACTGCTGCATCATTTCCAGATCATAGCGTGTGCGCTGCTCGATGCGCTGGGCTTCCAGCAGCTTGTCATTTTCACGGAAGAACACCAGTCGCTCTTTGAGTTCGTCTCGGATGGTTTCAATCGCACGGGATAAATTGTCTTTCGGCGTAACATAATGGCTTTTAGGATAAATAGTGACGCGAGGCACTTTACGAACCATTTTCCCGGTCAGCGGATCAAACCAGCGAATGGAGTCAACTTCATCATCAAACAGTTCAATCCGGATCGCATCCTGATCCGATTCTGCCGGGAAAATATCAATAATTTCGCCGCGAATACGATAAGTACCACGCAGAAATTCCAGTTCGTTACGCGAATACTGCATCTCGACCAGACGGCGAATAATATCATCACGGCCAATGCAGTCACCTTCCACCACATGCAGCAACATGCTCATATAGGCATTCGGATCACCCAAACCATAAATGGCAGACACCGATGCGACAATAATCGCATCACGTCGCTCTAAGAGTGAACGGGTCGCGGAAAGGCGCATCTGGTCAATATGGTCATTAATTGCAGCATCTTTCTCGATAAAAGTATCTGAAGATGGAACATAGGCTTCTGGCTGATAATAATCATAATAACTGACAAAATACTCAACGGCGTTATTCGGGAAAAACGCTTTAAATTCGCCGTAAAGCTGCGCAGCCAAGGTTTTGTTATGTGCCATGACTATGGTCGGACGCTGGGTCTGGGCAATGACATTGGCCATGGTATAGGTCTTACCAGAGCCTGTTACCCCCAGTAAAAGCTGATCATGAAAACCCTGTTCAATGCCTTTGACCAGCTTTGCAATGGCCTGTGGCTGATCGCCTGCTGGTTGATAACTGGTCACTAATTCAAAGGGCTTTTTATCACTCATAGCTTTCGCTGACTTCGCTGCGGATATAGATTTGATTTATTATGAGGGTAAATTGGAATTACTCAATCCCTGCTTAGGTTTCTGTTTGGTAAAATAAAACAATATTAGTATTCATTATTTGTTAGCGCTTGACTCACTCTCTAGTTTGAAAAATCATCAAAAAAATATACAGTTACAAAGGGAATAAATACAGAAAAAACCAAGCATTTTCAGCCAGCAGCTTTATTTGGGTGTACTCGGCATCGTATTTTGGCGTATAGGTGGATTATTGACTTATCTGTTTGGATAGCGCTGCAGAATAATGCCTTGACCCCTTTTCATTTCACGGGCAACATGAAGATCAGGATGGCCTAGAATCGACAATTATGACTTACCACTATCACGATGAAAGTATTGTTAAATCCCTTCCGGAAAATACGGTTTTTGTTTTTGGCAGCAACCTGGCTGGACAACACGGTGGTGGAGCTGCCAGAACGGCACTTGAGCATTTTGGTGCAGTCATGGGCGTGGGTCGTGGCTGGGCGGGTCAGAGCTATGCCATTCCTACCATGAACGAACATTTACAACAAATGCCGCTCTCACAAATCCAGCACTATATTGATGACTTTAAGATTTACACCAAAAATCATCCTAAAAATAAATATTTTATTACTTCCTTAGGCTGTGGGATCGCAGGTTATAAGGTCGAGGAAATTGCACCGATGTTTAAAGGCATCTCACGCAATGTCATTTTCCCGCAATCTTTCCGTCCTTTTGTCGAAAAGCCCCTGCCAAAATTAAGCGCAAATTTTTTACACACCATATTCCGCGATTCCGTCATTTTAACTCCGGCCAGCGATGAATTGATGGAAGAACTGCCTTTGACCGAAAATGAAAAAAGCCTGGCGAGAATTATTTTAAATACCCAGATCTATCCGACCGACAGCAATGGGCGGGAACGTGTCTTTGAAATTGAAGATATCCTGCACAACCTAAATACCAAGCTGGTCGACTTTCAGAGCCATTCAGAAGGTGCCATGCTGTTTGGAGGCGTGATTTTAGCGCTACTGGAACTTTATAATATTAACGAGAAAGATTTTATCGATGTCTGGCAAGGCGAGAGAGAAATCGCGCCACCGAAGCCGGAAAATAAAGCGCGTAAAAGCATTCGTTAGTGCTATCAAAATATCTTTCAAAAAAAGCCAATGTTTGAATTGGCTTTTTTTTCTGGGCGGCTAAAATGTCGAATATGAAATCAACCAGGTGTGGATTTTATTTTGGTCGGCATTTAGAGAGCTTAAATATTTCGTTTGCTTTATTAAGAATAAAATTGAAAAAAATTTGGATAAATCTGAGTTTTAATTTCTTTTTGTTCGAAAATTAAAGCAAATATTGATCACTAACTCCCTAAAAAATTCCATAAAAAAAGCCATGATTTATCATAGCTTTTTGAGTCTGATCAATTAGCGTTTGCCCATTGAACGGCGAGTGCCACGTGGTGGCATCCAAGTACGGTCAGCATAACGCTGCGGTCTTGGTCTTAAATCTTCCAGAACTTCTTCTGCAGCATTTTGCTCTGCTTGCTTGATCGGGAAAGGTAAATTAACCAAGGGTTTTTTTTTGGGAGAAGTTTGGGTGCTCATGTGATTCACTCAATAATATATGTAGCTATTGTACAAAAAAACTCAGTCGACTGGGTAGCAGGATCTTGGATAAATTCATATGCTCTTGTTTTGGAAAAATAAAAAATCATCCCATGATGATAAATGCTTGAATCAATGCAGCCTAAAATTTACCTAAACTCTCCTCTCTATCTTCCATGATAAAAATTCATAGGATTGAAATTTTAACGCTCTCAAGAGCAAATTTCCTTCATTTTTATACTTAAGCTCTTAAGGTAGAAGTAATTATTTTTACACACTATGCATTTCTTAAAACTCAAGAGATACAAACAAAAAATATACAGCAGTTACCAATATTAACCATCGATTAACTTTTGACCTGTTGTTCTATAACTGAATTTTTTAATGTAATTCACATAATTAGTTAACTAGAAAAACGAATAAACAAACTGGACATGGAGTTCCAAATCAATGAAAACATTGCTGGCATGTATGGCAGGCCTAGCCACTTTACCTATGGTCGCGCATGCAGATTCCCCTTATTTTAGCTTGCAAGATGGAGATGGCTTTAAGCGCTTTTCGGTATCAGTCGGTGCATTGCATGTGATGCCGCAAGGCAAGGCCCAACCATTTAAAGTGAATACTGCTGTCAAAGAAGGTGAAACATCACAAGTAGGTGATATCTCAATTGACTCTGTGAAAAATAATCTTGATCCAGACATGGACCCAAACCTTTCCTCTGTTTTTGTTAATATTCTCGATCGACTTGGTACAGAAACACTGCCCGCAACGCTCAGTGGACGAGCTGAAATTTATGGACTGGAAAGCTGGAATAATCCTGGTACTGGCCTGGAAGCAGATGATGTCACCACTTTAGGCATTATGACCAATTACTATTTTACCGATAATATTTCTTTTGAAATGAAAGCCGGCATTCCCCCCAAAGTAGACTTGCAAGGCAGTGGTAAAATTTATGCCCCTTTTTCTGCGCTTGCTACCCCAAGTTTAGGTTCGATCGATTTACCCGGCATTGAGTTAAAAAATGATATTCTCATTACTGATCTGGAAGCTTATGGGCCGGCCGCCTCTGCCCGCGCCTGGACACCTGCCTTTGAATTCCAGTATCACTTTGGTAAAACCGGAGTGAATAAATTCCGGCCTTATGTCGGCTTAGGTGTGATGTATGCCTATTTCAATGAACTGGAAATTAACTCACGTACTGAGCAGGACCTGATTGCTGCAGGACATATGATTGCCAATATCAAGGAAGGAAAAGCAGGTGCTTCTCTGGATGGCACGCCAAGTTCAGCCAACCCGAAAGTTGATCTGGAAGCATCCGATGCTTTCGCGCCCGTGGCCACGGTCGGCTTTAGCTATGACTTTAATGACACCTGGTTTGCTGTAGGTTCAGTCTCTTATGCACATCTAAAAAATGACACGACAATTACAGTGACAGATGCAAATCTAGGTGAACTGATTCGCTCTAAAGCCGATATCGAAGTCAATCCGATTCTGGCCTATGCCGGGATTGGGATGCGTTTCTAAGCTCAATATCCGATTTTTAATTAAAACGGCTTCGGCCGTTTTTTTAGGCTTAATATATTAGGGTGTGTTGACACTTTTAGCTTAAAAAAATAGCGAAGTAGTAAAATCAAATCGCCAAACCCAATTTTACTATTCGCTATGCCTCGT